>NZ_CDWWXA010000014.1:0-14218 GCF_977971845.1 Frankia sp. CeCAU1
CCCCGAACCTCTCGCCCGTCCACCGCACCCGCCCGCCGACCCGCTCGAAGCCGGCCATCACGAGCGAGCGGGCGAGCTTGGCCTTGCGCACGGCCCCCGCCGGACTCGCCAGGGCGGACGACGCACCGATGAGCAGATGGAAGCCGCGATCGCTGCCACGCCAGTGCTCACGCAGGATCGGCTCCCCGGCTCCGACGGCCAGCCGCCGGAAGGCGAACGCGATAACCGCGACGTCGTCGAGCTGACCCACCACCGGAATCACGTTGGTCAGCCGGTTCTTCGGCGACACGAGGTACGCGAGCGCCGCGGCGGCCTCCACCTTCGCGGACTGCGGGACCCGCGGATCGGCGACGACCCGCCGCAGCAGCCGGACCAGATCGGGAAGGAACATCGTGACTTCCCGACTGAACGCTCGCACGGCGTCCCTGTCGAGCACGACCATCGCCGCTCCAGCCTCCTCCCGCGCGAATCGGGATTTCCCGCCGACCGTCGACATCCTAGTCCGCGTGGACAGAAGCGATTTTGTTCTCGGCGTGACGGGTGGGCTCAGCGCGGCGGGTGGTCGAGGAACCCCCGGCCGGTCTTGCGTCCCAGGAACCCAGCCCGGACCAGCTGTTCGAGCAGGGGTGCCGGGGCGTAGCCGGGCTCGCGGAACTGCGCGTACAACGAGCGCGTGATCGCGAGCGTGACATCGAGGCCGACGACGTCGGCGAGCGCGAAGGGGCCCAGCGGATGGCCGCAACCGACCGTCATCGCCGTGTCAACGTCCTCGATCGTCGCATAGTGCGCCTGGAGCATCTTCACTGCGTCGTTGAGATAGGGAAACAGCAGCGCGTTGACGATGAACCCCGCCCGGTCGGCGCAGAGCACCGGATGCCGCCCGGCCGCTCGGGACAGCGCCAGGACCGTGGCTGTCACGTCGTCGCCGGTGAGCACCGTGGGCACCACCTCGATCAGCTTCATCGCCGGGGCCGGGTTGAACCAGTGCATACCGATGACGTCCCGCGGCCGGCTGGTGGCCATGGCGCACTCGATGACCGGCAACGAGGACGTGGTGGTCGCCAGCACGGCGCCGGGCGCCGCGATCTTGTCCAGGTCGGCGAACAGCTCCCGCTTCACCGCCAGGTCCTCCACCACCGCCTCAAGCAGCAGCTCGCAGTGGCCAAGCTCACCCAGATCGGTCGTGCCGCGCACCCGGGCCAGGGCCGCCAGCCGGTCGGCGTCGGACAGCCGCCCCCTGGCCACCGACGCCGCCAACGACGACTCGATCTTCGCGAGGGTGGCGGCGAGGGTGCGCTCGCTCCGGGCCCGCAGGAGGACGTCGTGCCCGGACCGGGCCAGCACCTCCGCGATGCCACCCGCCATCGTGCCGCTCCCCACGACGCCGACCGAGCGCACCGGGCGGCCCCGCCCCAGGCGGTCGGCAAGCGGATCGACCGCGTCGACCACCTCGGAGGAGTCCGGTGCCGCGTAGGTGTAGAAACCACGACCGGTCTTGCGGCCGAGCAGGCCCGCTCGCACGAGCTGGCTCAGCAGCGGTGCCGGAGCGTGCAGGTGGTCACGGGACTGCCGGTACATCGAGTTGAGGATCTCGTGGGCGGCGTCCAGACCGATCAGATCGAGCAGGGCGAGCGGGCCCATCGGATGCCCGCACCCGAGCCGCATGGCCGCGTCGATGTCCTCCCGGGCCGCATACCGGGCCTCGAGCATGCGCACGGCGTTGTTGAGATAACCGAACAGCAGCGCGTTGACGATGAAGCCCGCCCGGTCCTCCGCGACGACCGCGGTCTTCCCCACGTCGTTGACCAAGCCGATCACCCCGGCCAGCACAGTCGGGTCGGTGACGACCGTGCGTACGACCTCCACCAGGCGCATCACCGGCGCCGGATTGAACCAGTGGGTGCCGAGCACCCGTTCCGGGCGGGCGGTGCCCGCCGCGAGTTCCGTCACCGACAGGGAGCTGGTGTTCGTCAGGAAGACGGTGGCCGGGGGGCAGATCTCGTCGAGTCGGGCGAAAAGCGCCTGTTTGGCGCTCATTCGTTCGTCGATCGCCTCGATCACCAGCTCGCAGTCGGCGACCGCCGCGAGCTCGGTGCCGAGACGCATGCGGGCCAGCACGGCCTGCCTGGTCGCGTCGTCGAGCTTGCCGTGGCGGCCCGCGCGGTCGAGGGAGTGCTCGACCCGGGCCCGGCTGCGGGCGAGCGCGTCGGCGTCACGCGCGATGCCGACGACCTCCAGACCGGCCTTCGCCAGCACCTCGGCGATGCCCGCGCCCATGGTGCCGAGCCCCACCACCCCGACCCGGCGGTGTCTCACCGCCTCGTCCCGGCTGTTCTCCGGCTTCTTCTCCTGGTTCGCGTTCTCCTGGTTCGCGGCCGGCCCCGTTCCCGATGTGGTTCCCGATACGGGCCTCTCGATCATGCCCAGGCTCCTCTACTTCGGCACACGGGCCCCGGGCGACGGGTGGGCGTCGCGGGCCGGGCGGTGTCAGACGGCGAACACCGTGATCCTCCCATATTCTCGAGACGCCGGCCCATGATCGCACTACGGGAACGGACCGGACGGGCTGCCGGGGACGCCGGACGGGCGGCCGTCGCAGGTTCGGCGGACCGGGCAGGCTCGGCGGAATCGCTTTCAGAAAAGCGTCGGAATGGACGGTTCGAGGCCCCGCAGCTCGTCATAGTCGACGACGGCGCAGCCCAGCCCCCGGTCCGCCGCCAGCAGCCGCGCCTGCGGGGTGATGGACTGCGCCGCGAGGATGCCGCGCACGGGATGCGGCAACGCCGGGTCGGCCTCCAGGCGGACAAGGTAACGAGTCAGCTGCTCCACCCCGTCGATCTCACCCCTGCGTTTGATCTCGACGGCGACCGTCGAGCCGTCCGCGTCGCGGCACAGCAGGTCGACCGGCCCGATGCCGGTCTCGTACTCGCGGCGCACCAGGGTGAGTCCGGGCGCGATCGCGTCGGGCCGGTCGGCGAGCAGCACCTGCAGATGCGCCTCCACCCCGTCCTTGCGCAGACCCGGGTCGACGCCGAGGTCGTGCGTGGAATCGTGCAGCACCTGTTCGAGGGTGATGACGAGCTGCTCGGCCGCGCGGTTGGTGACCCGCCAGACCCCGTCCGCCTCGGCGATGACGCACGGGGGACTCATCCAGTTGAGCGGCTTGTACGCTCGCCCGTCGGCGTGGATCGAGACGGATCCGTCCGCCTTGACGAGTACCAACCGGACGGCGCTCGGCAGATGTGCGGTGAGCCGACCGACGTAGTCCACGCTGCAGCGAGCGATGACGAGCCGCATGACGTCACGCTATCGCGGCCGTTTCCGGCGCCCGGCGGCGGTGGGACCGCCGCGCACCCGGCGATCACCCGGCATCGCCGCCGCGAGCCGCCACGAGATCGTCCAGAATCCGGCATCGATCCACGTACCGGGCCGACAACCGGGCGGCGTCCTTGGGCGGCAACCGCCTCAGCCTGGCCGGATCGGCGTTGTCCTGCATGTCGGCCCGTTTCACGACGACGGCAAGCGGATCGGCGGCCACCCGGGCGAGATAGTCGGGCACCGGCTCGCCCTCCCGATGGGACAGCGCGTCGACCGCCGCGACGACCGGGGCCGGATAGCCTGCGGCCACGAGATCCGCGAGGGTGGTCTCGCTGTCCTCGACGACGTCGTGCAGCACCGCCGCGAGCTGGGCGGCGTGGGCGTCCACCCCGGCGGTGGGAGCCGTGCGCGCGGCTGCCGCCATCACGCGCAGCGGATGGCCGATGTACTCCTCCCCGACCTTGTCCAGCTGACCGGCGTGCGCCCGGGTGGCCAGGGCGACGGCGTCGTGCAGGGTGGGCGTCGCGGCGCGGTGCGGACCGTCCGCCTCACCATGACCGGGCCGCGCGTCGCCAATCCTGGTTGAGGGCACAGACCGACCGTACGACGTCGAGGGTGCCCCCGGGCTGTCAAGGGTGCCCCGGGCCCATGGCGGTGCAGGTCACCCGGTGCAGGGCGGCGGGGAGACCTTCCACAGGGTGATCAGAGCGCTCGGAAGCACATCACAGGCCCGCGGGCCGTTGCGGACGATCGTCCAGGGCCCGGCTCCGATCCGCCGCCACACGTGCGGGTCGACCGGCGGCGTGGCCGGCCCTTGGACCTCGATGCGACCGATCGCCCAGTACTCGTCGTGCGCCGCGTCAACGCCCTCGACGGCGCCGAAGTACATCCCGTTCACGATCGTCACCTGCCGGGCGGAGATGGTGGAAGCACCCCCGGCCGCCTTGATCGAGTCGGCGACCGTCCACGACAGCGCGAGCCGCAGGGCATCCGGATCAGGCTCGTCGAGGACCCGCATCTGATGGGCCGTGCCCGGTCGGCGGGCACCCTCCCACGGGGCGGTCCGCAGCGCGGGGGTCAGCTCCGGGGCGGGCGAGGTGGCGGTCCGAGGCGCATGCACGGTGCCGGACTGCCGGTCCGCGGTCACGTAGCCGATGGCCACGCCGAGCAGGACCGCGACCACGAACGCCACCGGGACCAGGACCGACCGGTACTCGCGCACCCCGGCCAGCCCGGCGGATCGCGCGCTCCGATCGCCGACGGCATTCACCCGCGCGGGCACCTCCACGTCCTGCACGCCTCCGTCCGGCATCACACCCTGCCAAGAGCCGGGCCCGTCACCCGAAAGCAGTACCCGATCAGCAGGTACCCGGCAAGCATGCCGCATCGCGTGTCCGCCCGGCACACGGGCGCGCCTGACATGACGGTGCGCAGCCACCCTGGTTCGTTCCGCTCCGGGCTCCGTCCCGATCGGGACGGAGCCCTTCCTGACGGGCCTGGGGGGTGGTCGAACGGATGAGCCGCCCGGGCAACCCGCTCAGGCGTGGCCGACGTGCACCAGGTCGGCGGCCTCCTCGAACCGCAGCAACCCACCCAGCCGGTCCGCCACGAGCAGGCGTTCAAGCGGGCTCGGCACATCGACCAGCACCATCGAACGGCCAGCGGCACGGGCTCGGCGAGCGCCGCCAAGCAGCACCCCCAGTGCGGCATGATCGCCGAGCTCCAGGCCCGCGACGTCAACGCGCAGCGGTCCGCTCCCGTTGTCGATCGCCGCGTGCAGCAGGCTGCGTAGTGTCCCCACCGTCCGCACATCCACCCGGCCAACCACGCGGGCCGTCTGCGCGCAGCCGGCCCGCGTGTCCCCGGAGCACTCCAGACTCACCACGTTCACGCCGATGTTCATGTGATCTCCCGTCCCGGCCGTCCGGCGCCCCCGCTGTCGTGACGCCGTTGCTACCAGCTATCCGCGCCGATCGCGGGTAGCACTCAGGTGCGGCTCGCCCAGGGCGGACCGCGACGTACCCCCTCGTCTCCATCGGACTGTCGTCGTTCGGCCACAGAGAGGTCGGGCCGGTTACCTCAATGGTGGCAGCGGTTGACGGGCGATGTTTCCTCTGTCGGATTCCGTGGAGGTGTCGAGGCCCGGATCCAGGTCCGTCGCGAGGATGTCTGGGACGATGCAAGGCGGCGTCGAAGAGCGGCACGATCGGAGGTGCGGGATGCCCGCAACAGCCGGGGCACTTCTCCTCGAGCCGCTGATCGCGCTGCTGGCCGTCGGCCTGCTGATGGCGATCGGGCGCTGGGCCCATGCTCCGGCACGGCCGCGGCCGGCCGGTTCCGTCCCCGGCCACGACTTCGGTCTGCTCGTCCCGGTGGCCACCGTGGACACCCCCGCCGAGATCACTCGGCTCCGCGCGGCGCTGTGGGCACGGGGTATCCGCTCGACCTGGGCCACGGCACCGGCCGGTCCGATTCGCATCGACGCCGCCGGGAACATCATCGCCCGGCCGCGGGACCGCCGCCACGTGCTCGTGTTCGGCACGGACGCGAACCGAGCCGCCCGTGCCCTCGTGAACCTACTCGGCTCGCGCCAGTCGCCCACCTGACCCCGCCTGCCGGGCCGGCGGGGTCACGATGCCAGCGGAATCAGGACGATGCCGGTGAAATCAGGCTACGGCGCGGTCGGAGACCCGGCGGATGTCGGCGCCGAGGTCCGTCATGTTCTCGACAAACCGGGCGTATCCCCGGTCGATGTGGTGGACGTCGCTTACCTCGGTGACGCCGTCCGCAACCAGGCCGGCGAGCACGAGACCCGCGCCGGCCCGCACGTCGGAGGCCGTCACCCGGGTGCCGGACAGCCGCGCGGTGGGCCGGACGATGACGTGGTGGCCGTCCGTACGCAGGTCGGCGCCGAGTTTGTGCAGCTCGCGGCAGAAGGCGAACCGGCTGTCGAAGATGTTCTCGGTGATCAGGGAGGTACCCCGGCTAACCGACTCCAACGCGATGATCTGCGGCAGCAGATCAGTCGGAAAGCCAGGGTACGGCAGCGTCACCACGTCGATCGACCGGGGTTGTCCCCGTCCGACGACCCGGAATCCGTCGTCCCGGACGTCGACCTCGGCACCGGCCTGCACCAGCTTCTCCAGAACGATGCTGAGGTGGGCGGCCTGACCGTGCCGGATCAGCACGTCGCCACCGGTCATCAGGGCGCCGATGGCGTATGTGCCGGCGACGATGCGGTCCGCCACCGTCCGGTGTTCCACCGGGGTGAGCTGGTCGACCCCGTCGATGATCAGTGTCGACGATCCCGCCCCGTCGATACGCCCGCCCATCGCCGTCAGCATCGCGCACAGGTCGGCAATCTCGGGTTCCTGGGCGGCATTGTCGATCACCGTCGTCCCCTTGGCGAGAACCCCGGCCATCAACAGGTTCTCGGTGGCGCCCACACTGGGGAAGTCGAGCCAGATCGAGGCTCCCTGCAGCCGGCCGGAGCAGCGCGCGACGAGGACTCCGGACTCGACGTCAACCAACGCACCGAGTTTGGTCAGGCCGTTGACATGAATGTCGAGCGCGCGCGATCCGATCGCGTCCCCACCGGGCAGGGCGACCCGTGCCTCCCCGCGGCGGGCGACCAGCGGACCGAGCACCGCCACCGACGCCCTGATCTGCCGCACCAGCTCACCATCGGCCGCGACGCCCGGAGCCTGGGGCACCTCAATGCTCAGCCGCCCGCCGGCGGCGTCCCGCTCGACGGTCGCACCGAGCCCCGCCAGCACCTTGGACATCACCGACACGTCCAGGATGTCAGGAACGGCGGACAGCATCGTCCGGCCCGCGGCCAGCAGGCTCGCGGCCATCAGCTTCAGTACCGAGTTCTTCGCGCCCGGGACGGCGACCTCGCCGGCCAGCCGGGTACCGCCTGTCACAACGAAGCGCTCCACGAACCTCGATGCTAGGTCCTGACCTGAAGATCTTCACCGCCACCCGCCGGACCGACCGGCGCAACCCTGCGCGGTCGCCTCATTCCGCTGCGTCGGACGGAAGGACGGACACCCCGTCGTGGGTGCGGATAAACGGCTCGAGCCGTCCGGCCACCGCGTCCGCCACCCGGATTGCGAAAGCCGGCACAAACCGCGTACGGACCTCGTCGATCGACAACCAGCTGACCTCCGTCGCCTCCGCGGTGTCGGAAGCGATGACGCCAGTCGGATGGTGGCAGAGAAACACCATGGCAACCACGCCTAGGGGCATGTTGAGGTACACCCCGGTCAGGCGGACGGGTTCGACGACCGCACCCGTCTCCTCCTCGACCTCACGGCGCAGCCCGGCGTGCAGGGTCTCACCGCGTTCGAGCACCCCACCCGGGATCTGCCAGGCGCCGATGTCCCGGCGGCGGATGCATAGAATCAACCCTTTTTCGTTGAGTGTCACTCCGGCCACGCTCACCGAATGCATATGCGAAACGTACCAATTGCCACGCGGAAGTCCAAGTGAACGGCGGCCTTTCTCAGCGGCTGGCGGAACTGCCCCCAGAGACCGACCCGGGGTTCGGCTCGGCCGCGCGGGCGTTGTTGACCGGGCCCGACGCGACCGACGAGGCCCTCACTGCGGCAGTCGAGAACCCCAATCTAGCGGAGCAGACGCGCTTCAACGCGTTCTACTGCCTGCAGGCTCGGGCCTGGCGCCGCAAGGACCATCGCCGCCATCGGGCCAACACCGATCGATACCAGGACCGGTTCGGTCGGCATCCGATGTTCTTCTTCATGCAGGCCGAGTATTACGCCTCTCTCGACGGCGATCCGGCAAATCTCGACGCGGCGCTCACGTTCGCGCTCGAGGCGGTGGACCGGCTCGGCGGCGTGCCTGGCGTGCTGCATCTCGCCGCCGAGATTATCGCGGACCGCCACGAACGGGACCCCGACAACGATCCACGCCTACTGCTCGACGCTGAGCGGCACGTCCGGCAGGCCATCGCGCTCAGCGACGGGCATTATGCGCGCTATCATGCCACCCACGCGCGCATCGCGACCCTGCGAGGGGCATTCGCGTCCGCGCGGGCCAGCATCGCCCGCGCGATCGAGGACGAGGACAGTACGGGCGCCGAATACGCGCTTCGCATCGGCGACTACCAGCTCATCCGGTCCAGGATCCAATACGCGCAGGAGGCTGAGCGGCTGAGCGCACGCCAAGAGGAGGCTTCCCGCGAGCTGCAGCAGATCCGGAGTCAGGTCCTGGAGATCATGGGGTTACTCGCGGCAGTGATCGCCTTCATCACCACCGCCGCGAACATCGCCGCGGGGCAGCCGGCCCGACCGGCCGCCGGCCTTCTCACGCTCGCTGGCGGCGTGACGTTGCTCGTCTTCTGGGGCTTTCACGTCCTGCTCGTGGGGACCGAACCGGCCCGGCGTCGGGTCGTCGCGGCGGTCGTCGGGACGATACTCGTGGTGGCGGGGTTTCTCATGACGGAGTTCTCATGACCACGGTGGGGGCCGACGGGTGCGTGTGCTGCGGTCCATCAGCCGGTCGGACAAGCTCCACAATGAGGACGCCGCCGGTTCCCGCGCCGATGGCCTGTGGGTGATCGACGGAGCGACGCCGCTGCACGACGATCCGACGATCAGCGGCCGGTCCTCGGCGGCCTGGCTGAGCGGCGCGGCCGACGCCTTCCTCGCCACGGTCCCCTGGCGGGATAGATCCCTGCCCGAGGTGGTGCGGGAGCTGATCGCACACGTCCGCGCCGAGGGACGGCGCCTGGGGCTCGCCGCGGGTCGGTTCCCGACCGCCACGATCACCCTCGCCCGGCAACGGGGCCCGCTACTCGATCTGTACCTCCTCGGGGACAGCCCGGTGCTGCTCCGTCATCCCGGCGGGGAGGTGGTCAGTTTCACCGATCCCCAGTTCGATGGGGTCGAAGAGGCGCTGCTCGAACCGGTCCGCGCCGAGCTGGCACGCGGCATCGATGTCGCGCAGGCCTACGGACGGGCACACACGATGACCCGCGAACGCCGCCGGCAGCGCAACACCGCGGCCGGGTCCTGGATCCTCGGTGACGTCACCGCTGCCGCCGACCACGCGTTCGTCACCACCATGCCGGTGGAACCCGGCACGGAGCTGGTGGCGCTGTCCGACGGCTACGCCCGGGCCGTCCGTCCCTTCAGCCTGGTCGCCGACGACGCGGCCCTTGTCGACGTGCTCGCCCGCGGCGAACAGGCCATACTGCTGGAACGGCTGCGGGCGGCGGAACGGGCCGATCCGGACTGCTCGCGGTTCCCCCGGTTCGGGATGAGCGACGACGCGACCGCGCTCTACGCCCGGATCTGACAACCCGGCCGCGCGGTCAACGACTGCCTAGAGTGGTCCCCATGGCAGTGCACCTGACTCGGATCTACACCCGCACCGGGGATGACGGTACGACGGCGCTGGGCGACATGTCGCGGGTGGCGAAGACCGATCCGCGGCTGGCCGCCTATGCCGACGTGGATGAGGCGAACGCCGCGATCGGCGTGGCCCTCGCCCTCGGCGGGCTTCCCGACGAGCTGCGGGCGGTGCTCGGCCAGGTCCAGAACGACCTCTTCGACGTCGGCGCGGATCTGTGCACCCCGGTCGACCCGGCGCCGGCCCACCCACCCCTGCGGATCACCGAGGCCTACGTGGAACGGCTCGAGGAGGCGTGTGACCGTTTCAACGCCGACCTGCCGAAGCTGGCTTCCTTCATTCTTCCGGGAGGGACTGCCGGGGCGGCGCTGCTGCATGTCGCCCGCACGGTCGCCCGCCGGGCGGAACGGTCCATCTGGGCCCTCCTCGAGGCCGAGCCGGACCGCACCGGCCCGCTGCCGGCCCGCTATCTCAACCGACTGTCGGACCTGCTGTTCATCCTCGCCCGGGTGGCGAACCCCGAGGGGGACGTGCTCTGGCGCCCGGGGGCGCACGCCTGAGACCCGCTCAGTACCCGAGGGTCGACAAGCCAGTCAACCGAATTGATGACCGACGATCACGAGTACCACGGTGCGCGTGAGTGACAGGACGCGGCAACGGGTCGCGGCCATGGCCGCGACCACCGGCCAGCAGATGCAGACGATCATCGACCAGGCCGTCGAGGCCTACGAGCGCGAGCTGTTCTGGCGCGGCTTCGAGGAGGGGTACGACCGCCTCGCGGCCGACTCGCCCGCCTGGGACGAGCTCGGTGCCGAGCGCTCCGCCGAGGCGGAGGCGCTGCGGGCTGCCCTCCCACGTCGAGCTCGCGCCCGGCGGCACCGGTCTGCGCGAGACAAGCTACGCGAAGGTCGGGGACGTGAAATCGGTGTCCCAGCAGCGCTTTGGTCGCCGGCTCGGCGTCGTGGGTCCCGATCATCTGCTGCGGATGACCAAGGCCCTGCAGTTTCTGTTGGGCCTGTAGAGCCTGTAGGGCCCTGTCGCGACCTGTGACGTGACGCGAAAGACGCGTCCCCCGATGCGGAGAACGCGCCCTTGGCCGCGGGAAACTCAGGTCAGCTTCGCGGTCTCGGCGAGGATGCTGACACCCTGGTGTGTCACCGAGATGAAGCCGCCGTCCACCGAGGCCGAGATCTCCCGGCCACCGGTCTTGACCCGGACCGTTCCGCCCGGCGCCAGCAGACCCAGCAGCGGCACATGGCCGGGCAGCACGCCGAGATCACCGTCGGTGGTCCGGGCGACGACCATGTCGGCGTCGCCGGACCACACCTCCTGCTCGGGCGAGACAATCGCCACCCGGATCGGCATTACAGGTTCTCCGCGTTCTTCTCCGCGTCCTCGATGCCACCGCACATGAAGAACGCCTGCTCCGGCAGGTGGTCGAAGTCGCCCTGAGTGAGCCGCTTGAACGAGTCGATCGTCTCGTCGAGCGGGACGAACTTGCCGGGGATGCCGGTGAACTGCTCGGCCACGAAGAACGGCTGCGACAGGAACCGCTGGATCCGCCGCGCCCGGTTGACGAGAATCTTGTCCTCTTCGGAGAGCTCATCGATACCGAGGATGGCGATGATGTCCTGCAGGTCCTTGTAGCGCTGCAGGATCCGCTGCACCTCACGGGCCGTGTCGTAGTGCTCCTGCCCGAGATAGCGCGCGTCCAGGATCCGGGAGTTGGAGTCGAGCGGGCTCACCGCCGGGTAGATACCCAGGTCGGAGATGGCCCGGTCGAGCACGGTGGTGGCGTCGAGGTGGGTGAACGTCGTCGCCGGCGCCGGGTCGGTCAGGTCGTCCGCGGGCACGTAGATGGCCTGCAGCGAGGTGATCGAGTGGCCCCGGGTCGAGGTGATGCGCTCCTGGAGCACACCCATCTCGTCGGCCAGCGTCGGCTGGTAGCCGACGGCGCTGGGCATCCGGCCGAGCAGCGTGGAAACCTCGGATCCGGCCTGGGTGAACCGGAAGATGTTGTCGATGAACAGCAGCACGTCCTGCTTCTGGACGTCCCGGAAGTACTCGGCCATCGTGAGCGCGCCGAGCGCGACCCGCAGCCGGGTACCCGGCGGCTCGTCCATCTGGCCGAACACCAGCGCGGTGTCCTCGATGACGCCGGCCTCGGTCATCTCCAGGAACAGGTCGTTGCCCTCACGGGTACGCTCGCCGACCCCGGCGAACACCGAGACGCCACCGAACTCCTTGGCGACCCGGCGGATCATCTCCTGGATGATGACGGTCTTGCCGACGCCGGCACCGCCGAACAGGCCGATCTTCCCACCGCGCACGTACGGCGCGAGCAGGTCGATGACCTTGATGCCGGTGGTGAACATCTCGGTCTTCGACTCGAGCTGGTCGAACGCCGGCGCCGACCGGTGGATCGGCCAGTACGTCTCGGCCTCGATCTGCTTCACGTCGAGCGGCGTGCCAAGCACGTTGAACACGTGGCCCTTGGTGGCGTCGCCGACCGGGACCGAGATCGGCGCGCCGGTGTCGTGGACGGGCGCGCCCCGGACGAGACCGTCGGTCTGCTGCATGGAGATGGCCCGCACGGTGTTGTCACCGATGTGCTGGGCGACCTCGAGCGTCAGCGTCAGCGTCTCGTCGCCGATAGTCCGGTCGACCTGCAGTGCCTGGTAGATCTCGGGGAGTTCGTCGGGAGCGAACTCCACGTCGACAACCGGTCCGATGACTCGGGCTACCCGGCCGATCCCCGGGGTCCGGCCCTGTGCCGTGGCCGGCGAGCTGGTGGTGACGGTCATGGCGTCCTCAGTTTCCGATCAATGCCCGCCGCCGCAGCCTCGGGCTCGCGTTCGCTGGCACCTGGGACGGAACGGCCCGCGTCGCGCGCGCTCCGCCTTCGGCGTCGTCCTTCACGTTCTGTTGTCGTCGCTGTCCTCATCGGTTCCGGTCACACGAGTCCGGCCACACGAGTGTGAACCGCCGCCCACCCATATCAGGTTCCCGAAGCCAGAGCGTTGGCGCCACCGACGATCTCGGAGATCTCCTGAGTAATGGCGTCCTGTCGGGCCCGGTTGGCCTGCCGGGTGTATCTCTTGATGAGGTCCTCGGCGTTGTCCGTAGCCGACTTCATGGCCCGCTGCCGCGCCGCCGACTCCGACGCCGCCGACTCGAGCAGCGCCGCATAGAGCCGGCTTTCCACGTAGCGCGGCAGCAACGCGTCGAGCACCCCCTCGGCGGAGGGCTCGAACTCATACTGGGGCAGCGGACCGCCACGCGGCGGTTCGTCGGTCTCGGTGAGCACCATCGGCAGCAACCGGCGGGCGACCGGCGTCTGGGTGATGGCGCTGACGTACTCCGTGTGGACCACGTGGATCTCGTCCACCCCGCCGTTCTCGCTCGTGGCGATGAAGGCCGCGATGAGCGCGTCCGCGACCGACTTGGCGTCCGCGTACGACGGCTGTTCGGAGAAACCGGTGTACTCGCCGCTCATCGCACGTCCCCGGAAGCGGTAGTAGCCCGTTCCCTTGCGGCCCACGACGTGCAGGTCGGTCTCCTTGCCCTCCGAATGCAGCAGCTCGATGAGCTCCCCGGTGCGCCGCAGCGCGTTCGAGCTGTACCCGCCGGCCAACCCCCGGTCGCTGGTGATCACCACGACCGCGGCCCGGGCCGCCCCGGGCCGCTCGGTGGTGAGCGGATGGTCGATCGTGGTCTGCGCCGCGACCGCCTCGATCACCCGGGTGATCTCCTCGGCATAGGGGCGGGCCGCGGCGACCCGCGCCCGCGCCTTGGCAATGCGGGAAGCCGCGATCAGCTCCATCGCTCGGGTGATCTTCTTCGTCGACTGCACCGACCGGATGCGCCGCCGGTACTCACGAAGCTGGCCCGCCATGGATCAGCCCTCGTCGTCTTTGCGCGCCGCGGGCCGGTGCATCGGGATCGACTCCTGCCGCACCAGCCCCGGGTCGAGCGGGCTCGGCGCCGGCTCGTTGACCAACGGCTTGCCGTCGGACAGCGTGAACTGCTTCTTGAACTCCGCGACGGCCGACTCCAGCATGGCGATCGTGTCGTCGCTGAGCTTGCCGGTGGTCACGATCGCGTCGTATACCTCTGGGTAAGACCGGCCGACGAAGTCCAGGAACTCCGACTCGAAGCGACGGATGTCCGCCACGGGCACATCGTCGAGCTTGCCGGTGGTTCCGGCCCAGATCGACACGACCTGGCGCTCGACCGGGAAGGGCTGGCCCTGCGGCTGCTTGAGCAGCTCAACCAGGCGGGCGCCGCGCGCGAGCTGGTCCCGCGAGGCCTTGTCCAGGTCGGAACCGAAGGCCGAGAACGCCTCGAGCTCGCGGTACTGGGCGAGGTCCAGCCGCAGGCGGCCGGCGACCGACTTCATCGCCTTAACCTGCGCGCTACCGCCGACCCGGGACACCGAGGTGCCGACGTTGATGGCCGGGCGGACACCCTGGTTGAACAGGTCGGACTCCAGGAAGACCTGCCCGTCGGTGATCGAGATGACGTT
>NZ_CDWWXA010000014.1:14397-25207 GCF_977971845.1 Frankia sp. CeCAU1
GGCCTCGCGGCCCGGCGGACGGCGCAGCAGCAGCGAGATCGCGCGGTAGGCCTCGGCCTGCTTGGTCAGGTCGTCAAAGACGATCAGCGCGTGCTGGCCGTTGTACATCCAGTGCTGGGCGATCGCCGAGCCGGTGTAGGGCGCGATGTACTTGAAGCCCGCCGGCTCGTCAGCCGGCGCCGCCACGATCGTGGTGTAGGCCAGCGCGCCGGCCTCCTCCAGAGAGTTCACCACCTCGCGGATTGTCGACTTCTTCTGGCCGATCGCCACGTAGACGCACTTGACCTGCTTCGACGGATCACCAGAGGTCCAGTTGTCCCGCTGGTTGATGATCGCGTCGATGGCCACCGTCGTCTTGCCGGTCTGCCGGTCGCCGATGATCAGCTGGCGCTGACCACGGCCGATGGCCGTCATCGCGTCGATCGCCTTGATACCGGTCTGCAGGGGTTCCTTCACCGGCTGGCGCTGGACGACCGTCGGCGCCTGCAGTTCCAGCTCCCGGGATCCCTCGGCCACGATCTCCCCGAGGCCGTCGATCGGCCGCCCGAGCGGGTCGACGACCCGGCCGAGGAAGCCGTCACCGACGGGAGCGGAGAGGATCTGGCCGGTGCGGCGGACCTCCTGCCCCTCCTCGATGTTCTCGGATTCACCCAGGATGACGGTTCCGATCTCGCCGACCTCGAGGTTCAGCGCGAGACCCAGCACACCGCCGTGGAACTCCAGCAGCTCGTTGGTCATCGTGTGCGGGAGACCCTCGACCCGGGCGATGCCGTCACCGGTGACGACGACCCGGCCGACCTCCTCACGGCCGGCTGAGGTGGCCTGGAAGGAGTCGACGTACTCCCGGAGGGCGTCGCGGATCTCCTCCGGCCGAATGGACAGCTCAGTCATCGCTTTGTCCTTCATGGCTGGCATGGATCTGGTCGGGACTGGTCACGGCGCTCCTACCGAAGCAGGCCGCGCCGGGCGGTGGTGAGCCGGCGGAGAACGCTGCCGTCCACCACCTCGTCGCCGACCCGCACGACGACACCGCCGAGAACAGTTGGGTCAAGATCGGTCTGCAGCTGGATCTGCCGGCCGAAGTAGCCGCTGATCGCGTCGCGCAGGCGCTCAACCTGGCCGGCGTCCAACGGGATCGCGGTACGCACGACGGCCACCACCCGACCGCGCCGGGCAGCCGCGATGCGGCTGTAGTGCTCCAGCCGACCCGCGACGTCGCCCTGCGCCCGGTCGCCCACCGCCTGCTGAACCAGCTGGACAGTGACCGGGTGCACCCGCCCAACCAACAGCCGGTTCACCAACACGGCCTTCGCCGAGGCCGGCGCCGCCGGGTCGGTCAGCGCCAGCGCGAGCTGTGGGTTCTGGTCCAGGATACGGCCGAAGCGGAAAAGCTCGTCCTCCACCTCGTCGAGCGCACTGGTGACGTCAGCCTGAGCGAGTAGCGCCTCGACACTGAGCTCCTCCAGGGCCTGACGCAGGTCCCCCGGCCGCGACCAGCGGCTCTGCACCACGCTGTCGACCACTTTCAGGGTGAGCTCGCTGACCTGGCCGGCCAGCAGCCGGCGGGCGAGCCCGACCCGCGACGGCCCCGGGGCCCCCGGGTCGGTCAGTGCCCGGCGCACCGTCGCTTCCCGCCCGATCAGGGCGGCGACCGCACGCAGTTCCTCGGCGATCCGGTCGGCGTCGGGAACCCGCGCGGCCCGTCGCGGGCCGCCCACCGGGATGGCCGTCACCTGGTCGAGAACGGCACGGGCCACTGCCAACGAGCGTCGGCTGGCGCCCTCCACCGTCAGCCTCCCAGCCCGGACGCGGTGCTGGCCGGCCGCGGCCCGGCCTCCAGACCCGCGATGAAGTCGTCGACGAGCTGACGCTGCCGGGCGTCGTTCTGCAGCTCATGCCCGACTATCTTGGTAGCGAGCTCGACCGCGAGCGTGCCGACCTCGCGCCGGACCTGGGCGACGACCTGCGACCGCTCGGCCGCCAGCGACGCCTCGGCCCGATCGCGCAACTCCGCGACCTCCCGCTGGGCGTCGGTCCGTAGTTCGTCGATGATTACCCGCGCCTGGGCGTGCGCATCCTCCCGGATACGGGCCGCCTCGGCACGCGCCTCGGCGAGCTGGGCACGGTACTGCTCGAACAACGCCTGCGCCTCACGCTGGGCCTGCTCGGCCCGACGCAGTCCACCCTCTACGCGTTCGGTCCGATCGGCGTAGGTCTTGCGGATCTGCGGATAGATCTTCCAGAAGAAGAATCCAACCAGGACACCGAAGGCCAGCAGCCCGACGATCAGTTCAGACAACGGCGGCACGAGGACGTTTTCCTCGTGCGTGCCCACTTCCTCGGCGGCGAGGATGACAGAGGAGTACACCTGATATCCCTGTGCCGGATCAGGTGAACACGAAGGGGACGACGAAGCCGATCAGAGCCAAGGCCTCGACCAGCGCGAACCCGATAAGCATGTACCGGAAAGCAACCTGCTCCGCCTCGGGCTGGCGGGCGATCGCCTGGATGCCGAGTCCGAAGATGATGCCGACGCCGATACCGGGACCGAGAGTGGCGATGCCGTAGGCGACCGTCCCGATGTTGCCGCTGATAGCGTCTTCAGCGGCCAGCAACGTGGACGCGGTAAGAGACATCGTGAAATCCGTCCTTCTAAAGTCGGTGCACCGGGACCGTCTCCGCGGTGCGGGTACGTCGAGAGGAAGATGTCAGGCCCGTGCCACCGCCGGTTGCGCCGGCGTGGCAAACGAAGTCGTCTCCGAGCTCGGTTCGTGCCCGTGGACCGGTGGATGGTCCGTGGCGTGGTCACCGCCACCGTGCGACGAGATAGCACCGCCGATGTAGGCGGCCGTCAGGATGGTGAAGATGTACGCCTGCAAAAGGTCGATCACCAGTTCGAAGCCGGTCAGGACGACGAACATCAGCCCGGAGAAGATGCCGAAGATGAACTGCGGCTTCGGTAGCAGGTAGTCGGCCCCGAGCGCGAACACCAGCAGCAGCATGTGGCCGGCGAACATGTTGGCGAAGAGCCGGATGGCGAGAGTGGCCGGCCGCACGACGAGGGTCGAGAAGAACTCGATCGGCGCCAAGATCAGTTTGACACCGAAAGGCGCGTCCGGTGCTGGTACAAGCATGTCCTTGAAATACGCTCCGGCCCCGTGCTCGCGGATTCCGACCACATTGAAAATGGCCCAGCTGATCAGAGCCAAAATCATCGGCAGAGCAATACGCGAGGTCGTCGGGAACTGGGCCACGGGGATGATGGCCATGACGTTCGAGACCAGGATGAAGCAGAAGAGGATCATCAGGTACGGCGAGAAGACCCGGCCGCGCTCCCCGATGACGTCTCGGGAGATCTGCTGGTCGACGAAGTCGTAGATGGACTCGCAGAAATTCTGGAGCCCCCGCGGGACCAGCGCGGCCCGACGGAATCCAAGCCAGAGGAAAAGGCCCACAAAGATCGCGACGAACAGGGTGAGCGCCGACCACTTGTTGAAGTAGAGGTCACCGATCTCAAACCAGTTCTTCGGCCTGAAAACCTCGGAAGTCGGCCCGTGGAAGCCGTCGTCGGCCGCCGCGAACACCGAACCGCTCGGCACTTCCGACACCTCCATGATCATTCAACAACGTCAAAGTTCGCAATCACCTACGACCAGGTCGGCCTCACCCTATACGGTGAGGCCCCTCCGGGTAGAGGAGCGAAAGCCAGGCGTCCACCGCCTGCATCCCGATCCCTACCCTCCACCCACGAGGCCCCGTCAGGGCCCGTCCCATGCGGAAGCGAAAGGGGACAACCAGCGGCGAGCGGCACCCAGGGCGCCTGCCCGACACCGCCGATGCTATCCGCCTGGACGCCGCGAGGCATCAATTACACACGAGAGATCTTCGACAAACTGTCGAACATCACCGTCCGTAAATTTTATGGCAATTTTGTTACTTAGAGTGACTTGACGTCCGTCTACGCACCGTCATCAACGGGCACCGAAGCGATAAATGACCAGGTAGAGTGCTCCCGCAATTCCGACAATCAGCCCAATAGGGAAAAAAAGGACTTGAAACCCCAGTAGCCGATCAAGGCCAAAACCGGCCAGTCCCCAGAAGCCGGCTCCCGCCACAAGCGTGCCCACGATGCCCCAGGCCTCGCCGGCGGGCGGCGCAAGTGCGCGGCCCAGGTTGTTGCGACCCGGGCCCTCGGGCACCCACGAGCCGCCACCGCCGGTCCCGGTCGAGCTCTCCCCCGACCGGTCGTCGGCGCTCTGGTCGGGCGTGGAACCCACCTCGTCACCGCCCCTCGAGCGGCGCCGGCCCGGCCGCCGGCCCCTGCGGCACGTCCGGGTCGGCCTCGGCGCTCGGCACCGTGGCCGGAATCCCCGGTTCGTAGAACGGCACCCGCAGCCGGGCCGCCGACCACACTTCGGCGCCGACCCAGCACAGCGTGCCCGCCACGATTGACCAGGCGAACGACGGCAGATTCACGGCGGTGGTGCCCTCCAGGGCCACCAGGACGACACCCAAGGTCACGACCTTCACCGCGTAGACGCTCAGCGCGACCGGCAGCAGCGCCGTCGTGCCGATCCGCCGGCCGATCGCCACCAGTGCCACCTTGCCCGCCGCGAAGAAGGTGCTAACCAGGCCAACTCCCAGGGCCGCGCCGAGGAAACCCGCCCCGCCCCGCGCCGCCCCGGCGATCACGAGCGTCGGCACGGCCAGCGCGAGCATGGTCCACAGCCCGGCGCGCAACGTCGGCGCCGCGGCGCCGGTCACGCCCGCCGCGCCGATCGCTGGGTCCTGATCAGCAGCGCGATCAGGGCCGCGAGGCCCACTCCGACGGTGGCGACCAGGATCGGCAACGGGGAGTTGGAGAACGACGCGGCGACACCTCCGAACCCGACCAGAGCCGCCCAGAAATACATGAAGAGAACCGCCCTCACGTGCGAATTACCGATTTCCAGCATGCGGTGGTGGAGATGCATCTTGTCCGCCGCGAACGGCGAGCGCCCCGCCCTCGTCCGCCGGACGACCGCGAGCCCGAGATCGAGAAACGGAACGGCGAGCACGGCCAGGGGTATCGCCAACGGGATCAGCGACGGGTACGACCGTGAGGGTCCAGCGTAACCCCCGTAGGCCACCTGACCGGTCACGGAGATCATCGATGCGGCCGACAGCAGGCCGATGAGCATCGAGCCCGAGTCCCCCATGAACAGCCGGGCCGGATTGAAATTGTGCGGCAGGAAGCCGATGCAGACCCCGGCGGTCACGGCGGCCAGGAGCGCCGCCGGGGAGGCCCGGTAGAAGCCGTTGATCACTGCGATCTGATAGGCGAAGTAGAAGGTCGCGCCGGCGGCGATCGCCGCGACGCCCGCCGCGAGGCCGTCCAGGCCGTCGATGAAGTTCATCGCGTTGATAAGCACGACCGTGGCGAGGATGGACAGCGGGACCGCGGTCTCCGGTCCCAGGCTCAGCGTCGTCTCGCTGTCCCGATTGATCGCAAACGTCCATTGGACGCCGAGGAGCACCATGATGCCGGCCGTGGCGACCTGCCCGGCCAGTTTGGTCAGGGAGTCCAGTTCCCATCGGTCGTCGGCGACGCCGAGCAGGCAGATCAAGGTGCCGGCGACGAGCACCGCCCGGATCTCCGACCAGTCCTGGGAGACCACCGAGAGGAACGGCAGGCGGTCCGCCACCCCGAACCCGGCGTAGAGCCCGGCAAGCATGGCCAGGCCCCCCAGCCGGGGCGTCGGGGTGGAGTGGACGTCGCGGGCACGTACCCCGGCGACGGCACCGATGCGCATGGCGAAGACGCGTGCCACCGGCGTGGCGAGAAAGGTCACCGCCGCCGAGACCACGAAGACGAGCAGGTACTCGCGCACCGTCGGGCATCTCCCGCCTGCCGGACCCGGATCCGGCTACTGCCGCCTACTGCCGCCTGCTGCCGCGGCCGTGCGGAACCGCCTGATCCCCCACCGCGGATCGACCCCTACCGCGGATAGGCCGGATGCCGGGCGACGAGCGCGGACACCGCCGCCGCGACGTCGGCGGCGGTGTCCGGCTCACGCACCGCGTGGGCGATCAGCCCCGCGATCTCCTTCATCTCCCCCTCGCCCATCCCCTGGGTGGTGACCGCCGGGGTTCCCACCCGGATGCCGGAGGAGATCGCGGGCGGCTGCGGGTCATAGGGAATGGCGTTCTTGTTCAGGGTGATGCCGGCCGCGTCGCAACGCGCCTCGGCTTCCTTGCCGCTGACCCCGAGTTCCCGCAGGTCGAGCAGGGCGAGATGGGTGTCGGTGCCACCGGCGACGGGCCGGATGCCCTCGGCGGCAAGCTCGTCGGCGAGCCGCTGCGCGTTAGCCACCACCTGGCGAGCGTACTGCGCGTAAGCAGGCGAGGCCGCCTCCCGCAACGCGACGGCCTTCGCCGCGACCGCGTGCATCAGCGGGCCACCCTGACTGAACGGGAACACGGCCTTGTCGATGCGGGAAGCCAGCTCCTCACGCGCGAGGATCATGCCCCCTCGCGGGCCGCGCAACACCTTGTGGGTGGTGAAGCTGACAACGTCGGCGTAGGGAACGGGGCTCGGGATCGCGCCCCCGGCGACCAGACCGATGAAGTGCGCCGCGTCCACCATCAGCCACGAACCGACCTCGTCGGCGATCGAGCGGAACGCGGCGAAGTCGATCAGACGTGGGTAGGCCGTCGCCCCACAGATGATCATCTTGGGCCGGTGCTGGCGGGCGAGCTCCCGCACCTGGTCGTAGTCGATCAGCTCGGTGTCCTCCCGCACGCCGTAGGCCACCACGTTGAACCACTTACCGGAGAAGCTCACCTTGCTGCCATGGGTGAGGTGACCGCCATGCGGCAACGACATCGCCAGGACCGTGTCACCGGGCGTGAGCAGCGCCGCGTACACGGCGAAGTTCGCCGACGAGCCCGAATGCGGTTGCAGGTTGGCGTGCTCCGCGCCGAAGAGCTGCTTCGCCCGGGCGATGCCGATCTCCTCGGCCCGGTCGACCACCTGGCAACCGCCGTAGTAACGCCGACCCGGATACCCTTCGGCATACTTGTTCGACAACGTCGAGCCCAGCGCCGCCAGCACCGCCGGGGACGTGAAGTTCTCGCTCGCGATGAGTTGCAGGCCGCCGCGCAGCCGGTCCAGCTCATCGAGGACCACCTCCGCGATCTGCGGATCCGTCGCGCTCAG
The DNA here is from genome assembly GCF_977971845.1 of Frankia sp. CeCAU1. NCBI lineage: Bacteria > Bacillati > Actinomycetota > Actinomycetes > Frankiales > Frankiaceae > Frankia > Frankia sp. CeCAU1. The sequence continues at coordinate 21,596 of NZ_CDWWXA010000014.1, forward strand.
CTGGTCGAAGTCCGGGCCCCAGAACGGGGTGCTCATGACGTTTCTAACCTCCTGCGTTAGAACGGCGACCGCGCTGGAACGGCGACCGCGCCACAACCGGCAACCGCGCCACAACCGGCAGCCGATGACCGGTGCCGCCGCGCGGGCGACCCGGTCACCCCATGCTCCTCTGGCCCGGGAACACCATCCACCCGGATCTACCCGAAGCCACCCGCTGTGACCATCGCCCCGCGACCCGGTTCAGGATCGTACGGGACTCTCCCGCCGGGACGATCAGCGGCGTCATGCCCGGACCGTATCCCGGCCCGGACCGTCCGGACCGGCTCCGGCACGCGGAGCCGCCTGCGAGCTACGGGCTCATCGGTTCACGGGCTCCCGGATCAGCGGCAGCACCGCACGCAGCGCGGTGAGGCCAATCGCACCGCTGCGCAGTACAACGGGCACCTCCCCGGTGCAGTCGACGATGGTCGAGGGGACGGCGGCCGGGCACGGTCCCCCGTCGAGATAGACATCCGCGGCACCGCCGAGCTGGTGCAGCGCCTCGTCGATCGTCGTCGCCGGAGGCTGGCCACTGATGTTCGCGCTGGAGACGGCCATCGGCCCGGTCCGACCCAGCAGCTCGATCGCCACCGGGTGCAGCGGCATGCGCACCGCCACCGTGCCCCGGCTCTCCCCGAGATCCCAGCGCAGCGACGGGGTGTGCCGGGCCACCAGCGTCAGCCCGCCCGGCCAGAATGCGGTGATCAACTCCCGGACCTGGGGGGTCATCCGCTCGATCAGCCCGTCGAGGGTGCGCCAGGAGCCGACCAGGACCGGAACCGGCATGTTCCGGCCACGCCCCTTTGCCGCCAGCAGCGAGGCCACCGCGTCCCGATCGAAGGCGTCGGCGCCCAGCCCGTAGAGCGTGTCGGTAGGGAGCACAACCAGCCCGCCCCGGGCGACGGTGCCGACCGCCGCGTCGAGACCGCGGGCCCGCTCCCGTTCGTCAGAGCAGTCGAAACGTTCCATTGCCCGTCCTCTTCTCAAGGATCAGGGTTCGTCCTCAGGATCGGGGCTCACGGGACGCCCCGCGCCGGCCGGCGACGAACCGGTCCCGGCCGGCCAGGTCCCGATAATCCGCCACGTGCGACCAGCGACCGTCGGCGCGAAGCAGCTCGGGCGCCGACACCCCGTGGCCGTCGTCATGTTCGATGACGAGTAGACCGCCTGGCCGCAGGAGCCGCGCAGCCACCCCGACAACCGTACGCACCACGTCGAGCCCGTCGGGCCCCCCCCACAGGGCGCGGGCCGGATCATGCTCGCCCACCTCGGGCTCCACCGTGTGGCGGTCGGCGTCGGGGAGGTACGGCGGATTGCTGATGATCAGGTCGACCGTCCCGGCGAGTCGGGTGAGCGACTCGGGCAGCGCCGCGGCGATGTCGGCTGCGTGCGCCGTCACGGGAAGACCGGTGCCGGCGATGTTGCGTCGCAGCCAGACCACCGCCGCCGGGTCGACCTCCACGGCGTGCACCGTCGCGCCGGGCAGCTCCGCCGCCAGGGACAGCGCGATCGCCCCCGAGCCCGCACACAGATCGACGCACAACGGTCCCGGCCGCCGGGCCTCGGCGGACCCGGTGAGCTCTGTAAGCGCCCATTCGACGACAGACTCCGTCTCGGGCCTCGGGATGAAGACCCCGGGGCCGACGGTGAGATCGAGGTGGCGGAAGCCGGCGACACCGGTCAGGTGCTGCAGCGGCACCCGCTGCGCGCGCCTGGCCACGAGCTCGTCCAGCCGCCGCGCTGCCGCCGCCGTGACGTCGTCGAGCAGTGCCAGCCTGCCGCGGGGCACCGCGAGCACGAAGGCAGCGAGCTGCTCGGCGTCGGCGCGGGGGCTCGCCACCCCGGCCGCACGCAACCGGTCGGTCGCCGCCGCCAACCACGCGGCCAGCGGTGTCAGGTCGGCCGCGTGGCGCACCGGGCTCAGGGGATCCGTGGAGCCCGAATGCGGGGACGCACCCCGGCCCGGCTGCTCCTGCTCCGTACCCCGTGAGCGCCCCTGCACGGCCGGCGGGCCGGTCATGACGCCTGAGCCGCCAGCCGCGCGTCGAGGTCCGCGGCGGCCAGCGCGTCGAGGACCTCGTCGAGCTCCCCGTCGAGCACCTGGTCGAGGTTGTGTGCCTTGTAGCCGACCCGATGGTCGCTGATCCGGTTCTCGGCGAAGTTGTAGGTCCGGACCCGCTCCGACCGGTCCACCGTGCGGACCTGGCTGGCACGCGCCAGCGACGCCTCCGACTCGGCTTTCTCCCGGGCCGCCCCGAGCAGACGGGCCCGCAGGATCCGCAGCGCGGACTCCTTGTTCTGTAGCTGGCTCTTCTCGTTCTGGCAGGAGACCACCACACCGGTCGGGATATGGGTGATCCGGACCGCGGAGTCCGTGGTGTTGACACTCTGCCCACCGGGGCCGGACGAGCGGAACACGTCGATGCGCAGGTCGTTCGGGTCGATCTCGACATCAACCTCCTCGGCCTCCGGAAGCACCAGGACCCCGGCCGCCGAGGTGTGGATACGTCCGGCGGACTCGGTGACGGGCACCCGCTGGACGCGGTGCACCCCGCCCTCGAAGCGCAGCCGGCCATAGACACCGTCCCCGGGGCCCGCGGGTCCCCGGGCCTTCACCGCCACGCTGACATCACGGTAACCGCCGAGGTCGGAGGGGTTGGCGTCGAGGATCTCGGTCTTCCAGCCGCGCCGTTCGGCATAGCGCAGATACATCCGGAGCAGGTCTCCGGCGAACAGCGCCGATTCTTCGCCACCGGCGCCGGCCTTGACCTCGAGGATAGCGTCCCGGGCGTCGTCGGGGTCGATCGGGACGAGGTAGGCCCGCAGTCGGTCGTTGAGCCGGGCCAGCTCCTCGCCGAGATCCTGGACCTCGTCCCGGAACGACGGGTCCAGCAGCGCGAGCTCGCGGGCGGCAGCGAGGTCTCCCTCCACCCGGTCGAGCTCGCGCGCAAGATCCACGACCGGGGCGAGCTGCGCGTAGCGACGGCTCAGGGCGCGCGCCTTCGCGGGGTCGTTGTGCACCGCCGGGTCGGCGAGCTGCCCCTCGATCTCGGCGTGCTCGGCGATCAGGCCGTCGAGCGGGGACGTCATCGTGGTTCCTTCGCACGTCATGGTCCTGGAACGCGTCACGGTTCCGGGAGGGGGTCGGTGAGACGGGTATCGTCCGTCCCAGACGCGAACGGCGCCCGTCCGGAGTCCGGACGGGCGCCGCGGCCGAGCTACTTCGCGCCGCCGACCTTCTCGCCGGGGCGCCGCCGGCCGAACCGGCGCTCGAACTTCTCGACCCGGCCGCCGACATCGAGGATCTTCTGCTTGCCGGTGTAGAACGGGTGGCACTGCGAGCAGACCTCGGCGTTGACGACGCCGTTCTCCTTGGTGCTGCGGGTGGTGAAGGTGTTCCCGCAGGTACAGGTGACCGTCGTCTCGTGGTAGGTCGGGTGGACGTCAGGCTTCATGATCCCTCTTTCAAAGTGGCCGCCGGGTCGTCGTCTCGCGTGGACGACGTGAACCGGAGCCGGTCTGCTGCCAGTCTGCCAGAGGCCGGATGCACCGACCGCCAGCCGATGCAAGGGT
>NZ_CDWWXA010000014.1:25812-39842 GCF_977971845.1 Frankia sp. CeCAU1
CCCCACACTGCGGCGAAGCCGCCGTGTGGGGGAAGGCTAATCCTGAGGCGGTGCGGTCTTGGCGATCTGCATCAGGAACTCGTAGTTCGTCCTGGTCTGCTTGAGCCGATCGAGCAGGAGCTCGAGGGCCTGCTGGGTCTCCCTGGTATGGAGCACGCGACGCAGCTTGTGCATGATCACGAGCTCGTCCGGGGCAAGCAGAATCTCCTCCTTGCGGGTACCGGAGGCGTCGACATCCACCGCGGGGAAGATCCGCTTGTCGGCAATCTTGCGATCGAGCTTGAGCTCGGCGTTGCCGGTTCCCTTGAACTCCTCAAAGATCACGGTGTCCATCGTCGAACCGGTCTCCACCAGCGCCGTCGCAATGATCGTCAGAGACCCGCCGTTCTCGATGTTGCGGGCCGCGCCGAGGAACCGCTTCGGCGGGTAGAGCGCCGTCGAGTCGACACCACCGGACAGGATACGACCGGAGGCCGGGGCCGCCAGGTTGTAGGCACGGCCCAACCGGGTGATCGAGTCGAGCAGCACGACGACGTCGTGGCCCAACTCGACCAGGCGCTTGGCCCGCTCGATGGACAGCTCGGCGACATTGGTGTGGTCGGCCGGTGGACGGTCGAAGGTGGACGCGATGACCTCGCCCTTGACCGACCGCTGCATGTCGGTGACCTCCTCCGGCCGCTCATCGATGAGCACGACCATGAGGTGGACTTCCGGGTTATTCGTCGTGATCGCGTTCGCGATGGACTGCAGCACCATCGTCTTACCCGCCTTGGGCGGGCTGACGATCAGGGCCCGCTGCCCCTTGCCGATCGGCATCACGAGGTCGATGACCCGCGTGGTCAGCATGTGGGGCTCGGTCTCCAGCCGCAGCCGCTCCTGGGGGTAGAGCGGAGTCAGCTTGGTGAACTCCGGCCGGCCGCGTGCCTCCTCGGGCTCCATCCCGTTGATGGTGTCGAGCCGGACCAGCGCGTTGTACTTGTCCCGGCGCTGCTCGCCCTCCTGCGGGGCGCGGACGACACCGGTGATGGCGTCACCGCGGCGCAGCCCGTTGCGACGCACCTGGGCGAGGCTGACATAGACGTCGGTCGGGCCGGTCAGGTACCCGCTGGTCCGCACGAAGGCGTAGTTATCCAGAACGTCGAGAATGCCGGCGACGGGGACCAGGACGTCGTCCTCGCGCAGGACCGGCTCGTTCTCGCTCGGGCCGGCCTGCCCGCCGCGACCGCGGTTACGCCCGCGTTCCCGGAAGCGGCCCCGCCGGCCACGGGCGGCGAAGTCGTCCTCGCCTTGCCCCCCTTGCCCTCCCTGCCCGGGCCGGTCGCCGCCGGAACGCTCTGCCCCGGACCGGTCACCCTGCTGGGTGCGATCCACGCGGCTGGGACGATCAGCGGACTGACGGTCCGTACCGGAGCGACGGTCCGCGCCCTGGCGGTCCGCCGTGGCACGCTCGCCGCCGGCCTCACCGCCCTGACGGTCACTCGCGCTCACCCGGCCGTTGTCGGCGGAACGATCCCGACGGTCCTCCCGACTCCGGGGACCGGCATCGGTCTGGCGGTGGGACGCGGCGGCCGGCGGAGCCGACGCGGGCGCCCCGGCCGGCTGGGCGGACACGGTCGGCTGGGCGGAAGCCACGGCGGAGGCGGCCGATCCGGCCCGGGTCTCCACGACCGTGTCCCCAGCCGCCGTTTCGGGCAGGGTCGGCTGCTCGGCGGCGGGGCTCGCCGCCGCCCGAGAGACTCCACGGCGGGAACGGGTGCGGGTAGCGGTGCCGTCCGGGCCGGCAGCCTGCCGGGACACCCGCGGCGCGGGGGATGTCTCGCTCGCGGCCGGAACCGGTCCGGCGGGCGAGGCCGGCCCCGACTCCGCCGGGGGCGGCGGCGCAAGGGCCGTGGGGGCCGCGGAGGCCGCGGGGGCCGAAGAAGTCGCTGGGGCCGCGGAGGCCGCGGGGGCCGAAGAAGTCGCTGGGGCTGCCGCGACGGGCGTCACGGCCGCGGACTCGTTGTTCTGCACGTTCTGGATCGCGGCGATGAGCTGGCCCTTGCGCAGCCGGCCCACGCCCTGGATCCCCAGGGACGAGGCCATGGCCTGCAGCTCGGGGAGCAGCATAGCGGACAGACCGGTGCCCTGCCGGCGGCGTCGGGTCACGGCCGCACCTTCTCCGGCCGGAGAAGGTGCGGCGAGAGCGGTCCGGGTGATACGGCCTGCGCGCGAGTCACCGTTCCCGGTGGGCTCAGCCGAGATGGCGTCTGCGGACGAGGTGCTCGCCGCCGGGTCACTCTCCCGGGGGGATGCAGGCGTCACGGGCGGCGCAGACTCACGTGCGCTCTGCGGCAGCACGTTGGTGGTGTCGCTCAAGGTTTTCCTTCCCTGAAGGAACTGGCTCCCGGTGAGCCGGGCGTTGCTTGTGGACCTTCTTCGCCTGCACGCATGCCGGGTGAAGGGGTATACAGCACCGAATGGGCGAGCATCGCGCCCGTGTACGGCGCCAGCGGCCGACTGCCGCGAGCGAACTCGCCGATCCCGCCTGGGAGTGCCGGTGTGGAGCCGAGGCAACGACGACGAAGCTTATACACCGGAGTCCCGAACCATGTTCCACCTGGCGAGACCAGAGCGGCACGGCGGGAGCGAGCACGCGCCGCGGTGGCAGCGGGTGCAGTCACCAGACTATCCAGCGGCAGACACCTCGGCAACAACCTTGAGACGTCAGGACTTCCCGATGTGACACACAACCGCGCATCGGGAGCTCACAGCGCCAGCCGTCGCAGCGGATCCCACCGCGGGCAACGGGGTCATGGCGCTGCGGATCGACATCGGATGACGCGTGCACCGTGTCTGTCCACCGGCAGCGGGGCGACGGAGAACCCGGCACCCGCCACGTCCACCGCCGCCGCGGCCTGTTCACCACCGACGGCGAGGGCGATGACGGATGGCCCCGAACCGGACAGGGCCGCCGCGATCCCCCCGCCGCGCAGCCGACCGACGAGGTCCGCCGACGCCGGGACGCCGGGGAACCGGTAGGGCTGATGCACCAGATCCTCGGTGGCACGCAGGAGTGCCTCGGCACGTCGGGACGGCTGCCCGGCGGCCGGCTCGGCGGCCGACATCGTCAACGCCAGCAGCGCGGCCCGACCGAGGTTGCGGGCGGCGTCGGCGAACGGAACGCCGCTCGGCAGCGCCCCGCGCGACTGCTCGGTCGACTGCCGTATCGCGGGGATGAAGATCACGGGTCTCAGCTCGGCGAAGGGATCGACGCGCAGGGACCGGGCACCGTCGCCGTCCTGCCACGCAACGGTGAAGCCCCCGCTCAGCGCCGCGGCGACGTTGTCCGGGTGCCCCTCGATGGCGCTGGCGAGCCGCAGCATGCCCGCGGGCCCGAAGAAGCCGGCTCCGGACGCCGCTCTGGACACCGGGTCCGGCTCGGGTGCGTCATCGGGCGCGGACACGGAGTCCGCGCCGGCGTCAAAGGCGGTATCGGCGTCAAAGGCGGCATCGGCGTCAAAGGCGGCATCGGTCTCGAAGGCGGGCCCGAGGTCCGGCTGCGCGAGCGCGGCGGCGGCGACGACCCCGGCGACGATCGCCGCGGCCGATGATCCCAGCCCGCGGCCGTGCGGGATCCGGTTGACGCAGTGCAACGCGAGACCGGGCTGCGCCCGGCCGAGGGTGTCGAAGGTCGCCCGGATCGCCCGGACCACGAGGTGCGTCTCGTCCCGGGCGACGACGTCCGTGCCGACGACGTCAACGGTGAGACCGGATCGGGTCGTCTCGACATCGACCTCGTCGTACAGGCCCAATGCCAGGCCGAACGTGTCAAAGCCGGGGCCGAGATTCGCGCTGGTCGCCGGCACCCGGACCCGGACCCGCCGCGACACGCCGTCGGCGGCGGTGACCGGCCCGGACCGGCCGACCCGCTCGGCGAAGGCCGCCGTCCCGCCTGGGCGCGGGGAGGACCGAGTGGTCACGAGCGCTGCAGCCCCAGCGCCTCGGCGGCGCCCGCGACGGTCGGGCGGATCGTTTCCGGCCGGGCCGCGCCGCTGATCGCCCAGTCGGGGTCCTTGAGCCCGTTGCCCGTGACGGTGCACACGACCTGCTCGCCGGGTTCAATCCGGCCGGCCGCCCGTGCCTTCAGCAGGCCCGCGACGCTGGCGGCGCTGGAAGGCTCCACGAAGACGCCCTCCCTGCGGGCCAGCAGGCGGTAGGCGGCGAGGATCTCCCGGTCGTTCACGGCGTCGATCAGACCACCGGAGGCCTCTCTCGCCTCGACAGCGAGATCCCACGACGCCGGGTTGCCGATGCGGATCGCCGTGGCGATCGTCTGCGGCGAGGTCACCACCTCGCCCCGCACGATGGGCGCGGCACCCGCTGCCTGGAAACCGCACATCCGCGGGCGGCCGCTGGCGATCCGGTTGTTCTCCTCGAGGTAGCCCCGCCAGTAAGCGGTGATGTTGCCGGCGTTGCCGACCGGCAGGCAGTGGACGTCCGGGGCCCGGCCGAGCGCCTCCACGATCTCGAAGGACGCCGTCTTCTGCCCCTCGAGACGGAAGGGGTTCACCGAGTTGACCAGGGTCACCGGCGAGGTGTCGGCGAGTTCGCGCGCCACCCGCAGGCAGTCGTCGAAGGAGCCGTCGAGCTGCAGCAGCCGGGCCCCGTGGACAAGCGCCTGGGCGAGCTTGCCCAGGGCAATTTTTCCGCTGGGCACCAGCACCGCGCAGGTGATGCCGGCGCGGGCCGCGTAGGCGGCGGCCGACGCCGAGGTGTTGCCGGTGGACGCGCAGATGACAGCCTGGGAACCGGCGCCGACAGCCCGGCTGATGGCCACCGTCATCCCGCGGTCCTTGAAGGAGCCAGTCGGATTCGCCCCTTCAATTTTGAGATGAACCTCACATTCGGTGAGGTCGGAGAGGTGTGCCGCGGGCAGCAGGGGCGTCCCACCCTCACGCAACGTGATGACGGGCGTGTCGTGTGCGATCGGCAGACGGTCCCGGTACTCCTCGATGATTCCCTGCCACGGCCGGTGCGGCCGATCGGGCGCCGCGGACAGCACCGGCACGGCCGGCTCGTCCGCGAGCGGTGTGGATGACGTCGTGGTCACGGCTCACCTCCCTCAACCCGCATCACGCCGGACACCGCCCGGACACCGGCGAGGCCGCGGAGCTCCTCGACGGTGGCGGACAGTGCCGCGTCCGGGGCGGCATGCGTCACCAGGACGAGGCTCGCGTCGTCGCCGCGGCCGTCCTGACGAACGCTCCTGATAGACACATCGTGACGCGCGAACGCCCCAGCGACCGTCGCGAGCACGCCGGTCTTGTCGGTGACGTCGAGATTCACGTGATACCTCGTCACGGTACGGCCCATCGGCAGCACAGGCAGCGCGGCGTAGGACGATTCACCAGGGCCGCGACGGCCAGCGATACGGTTGCGCGCGACCGCGACCACATCCCCGAGCACCGCCGAGGCGGTCGGCGCCCCGCCGGCGCCCTGGCCGTAGAACATCAGCTGGCCCGCCGCCTCGGACTCGACGAACACCGCGTTGAAGGCCTCCCGCACCCCGGCCAGCGGGTGGGTGCGCGGGATCATCGCCGGGTGGACCCGCACGCTGATCCCCTCGGTCTCGGCCGAGCGTTCCGCCACCACGAGCGCCTTCACAGTGCAACCGAGCTCCCGGGCGCTGGCGATGTCGGCGGTGGTGACCTCACCGATGCCGACCCGGTAGACGTCGTCGATCGTTACCCGGGAGTGGAAGGCCAGCTGGGCCATGATGGCCGCCTTCGCGGCCGCGTCGAACCCATCGATGTCGGCGGAGGGATCGGCCTCGGCGTATCCGAGCGCCCCGGCCTCGGCGAGTGCCTCGGTGAACGACGCGCCGATCTCGTCCATCCGGGTCAGCACGAAGTTGGTCGTCCCGTTGACAATGCCGAGCACCCGGTGCACACGATCCCCGGCCATGCTCTCACGCAGCGGGCGGATCAGCGGGATGGCCCCGGCCACGGCGGCCTCGTAGTAGAGATCGGTGCCGGCCGCGGCGGCCGCGTCGTGCAGCGTCGCGCCGTCCGAGGCCAACAGGGCCTTGTTCGCGGTGACCACCGACTTACCCCCCCGCAGGGCGGACAGCAGCCAGGAGCGGGCCGGCTCGATGCCGCCGACAAGCTCGATCACGATGTCGACGTCGTCCCGGGCGACGAGGCCCGCCGCATCCCCGGTGAACAGCGCCGGATCCACGTCGAGGGCGCGGGCGCGGCCCGGCCTGCGCACCGCGATCCCGGCGAGCTCCAGGGGAGCCCCGACCCGGGCGGCGAGATCGGCGGCGTTGGCCTGCAACAGCCGGACGGTCTCGCTGCCGACGACCCCACAGCCGAGCAACGCGATCCTCACCGCGCCACCTCCGGGGAGGCCGGGTCGGCGCCCGGCTCGACCTTCACGCCCGGATCGACCTTCACGCCCGGATCGACGTCCAGGCGCAGCAGGTCGTCCTCGGTCTCCCGCCGGACGATGATCCGGGCCGCGCCGTCGCGCACGGCGATCACCGGTGGCCGCGCCACGTGGTTGTAGTTGCTGGCCATCGACCGGTGGTAGGCGCCGCTGGCGGGAATGGCCAGCAGGTCACCGGGCCGGACGTCGTCGGGCAGCGGCACGTCGTGGGCGACGACGTCCCCGGACTCGCAGTGCCGGCCGACGATCGTGACGACGTGCGTCGTGGCCAAACCGGTCCGGGAGACCAGCCGGGCGGTGTAGCGGGCGTCGTAGAGCGCCGTGCGGATGTTGTCGCTCATGCCGCCGTCCACGCTGACGAAGGTGCGCAGCCCGGGCAGCTCCTTGACAGTGCCGACCTCGTAGAGGGTCACCGTCGTCGATCCGACGATGGCCCGTCCCGGTTCCACCGCGAGGCGCGGGACGGTCAGGCCCGCGGCGGCGCACTCCTTGCCGACCACGGCGGTCAGCCGCTCGGCGACGTCGGTGACCTCCAGCGGGGCGTCCTCGCCGGTGTAGGCGATGCCGAGGCCACCGCCGAGGTCGAGCTCGGGCAGTTCGAGGTCGTGGGTGTCGCGGATGCGCGCGAGCAGGCCCACCAGGCGGTGCGCCGCCAGGCCGAACCCGGCCGTGTCGAAGATCTGCGAGCCGATGTGCGCGTGCAGGCCGACGAGTTCGAGGGAACCGGCGGCCGCGAGCACGCGTTCCACCGCCTCGGCCGCCGACCCGCCGGCCAGCGAGAACCCGAACTTCTGGTCCTCCTGCCCGGTGGAGACGTAGTGATGTGTGTGCGCCTCCACGCCCGGGGTGACGCGGATCAGCACGCGCTGGCGCACGCCCGCCTCGGCGGCGACGGCTGCCAGGCGGGTGATCTCGACGAAGGAGTCGACGACGATCCGCCCGACGCCATAGCCGACGGCTGCCCGCAGTTCCGCGACGGACTTGTTGTTGCCGTGGAAGAGCAGTCGATCCGCCGGGAAACCGACCGAGCGGGCCACCGCGAGCTCCCCGCCCGTACAGACGTCGAGATTCAGACCCCCCTCATCCACCCAGCGAGCGATCGTGCGGCACAAAAAGGCCTTGCCCGCGTAGTAGACGTCACATTCGGCGAACGCCCGCCGCCAAGCCGCGCACCGGGCCCGGAAGTCGGCCTCGTCGAGAACGAAGGCCGGCGTGCCGAACTCGGCGGCCAGCTCGTTAACCCGGATCCCACCGATTCGCAGCACACCGTCGGCGTCCAGCCGGGCCGTGGCCGGCCACAGATTCTCCTCCAACGGCTTCTCCTCCAACGGCACCACCGCCGGGCTGTCGATCTCGCTCATCTCGCCTCTGCCTGCCTCATGCCGCCTGGCCTGCCTCATGCCGCCTGTTTCACGCTTTCCAACCGGCTCGTTCCCGAACCCGCCAGGATGCCCGGACGCCCGGACCGACCGCTCGTCACATCCGCTCGGGGGCGCTGACCCCGAGCAGTCCCAAGCCGTTCGCGAACACCACCCGGGTCGCTGCCACGAGCAGCAGCCGCGCGCCGGTGGCCGGACCGGGCTCGGCGTCGCCCTGCGGAAGCACCCGGCAGGAGTCGTAGAACCGGTAGTAGACCCCGGCAAGTTCCTCGAGATAGCGGGCGAGCCGATGGGGGCCACGCAGCCTCGCGGCGGACTCGATCACTCGGGGGAACTCGCCGAGCGCGCGCAGCAGCTCACCCTCCCGCGGCTGGGTCAGCAGGGCGACGTCGACCGGCTCGGTCGCGGCCGTGAGGCCCAGGGACTCGGCGTCGCGCAGCAGCGAGCTGATCCGCGCGTGGGCGTACTGCACGTAGAAGACCGGGTTGTCACTGGTCTGGCGGGCCATCAGGTCCAGATCCAGATCGAGCGCCGAATCCGGCGAAGACCGGACCAGCCAGTACCGCGCCGCGCCGGCCCCGGCCGCGTCGACCAGGTCGTGCAGGGCCTGCTCGGACGCCCCGCGGTCGTAGTGGTACTCCGTGCCCACCTCGAACCCGGCCGCGGGCAGGATGCGCCCCAGGGCATCCCCGACGGCCGCCCGGCGCGCCGAGGCCAGCGTCACCGGGCCGGTCGGGTTCGCGCTGACGAACTCCAGGTTGACCCGGACACCTCGTGGCCTGACCGCCCAGCCGTACCGGTCACCGGCCGACACCACCGTGCGGGCGATCTCTCCGAGGGCGGCGTCGGCCAGCCGGAAGTTGAGGAACCCCGGGCCGGCGACGTCCACGGCGGCGAGCTCGCTGTCGGTAGCGAGCCGCCGGGCCAACGTCTCCGCGACGGCGCGCGGCGGACGACGGGCGGCCCTGGCAAGCTGGAGCGCGACCGGGGAGGCGTAGTCCCCGTGCTCGGGCGTCTTCGGCCGCTCCACCGTGACGGCGGTCGGCACAGTCACGTCCAAGTCGCCGTCCGCGACCGCGCGGCCGATGGCCGTCACGATGGCGTCAGCGAGATCGGCGGGGGTCATGACGGCGATGTTATCGGCGCCGGGTCAGACCGGCTGGCCGGCAGCCAGCCGCTGGACCACACCGATGAGTTCGTCCGGGTCGAACGGCTTGGTCAGGTAGTAGTCCACCCCGACCCGCATCCCACGCTTGACGTCGGCCTCCTGAGCCCGGGCGGTCAGCATAATCATCTTGATGGCGGCGGTGTCCGGCTCCTCCCGCAGCCGGGCGGCCACGTCCCAGCCGTTCATCCTCGGCATCATGATGTCCAATGTGATCACCTGTGGGGCGATCTCGCGCACCATCTCCAGGCAGTCCACGCCGTCTACGGCGGTATGGACCTCAAAGCCCTCCAACTCAAGGTTGACGACCACGAGCTGACGTATCACCGCGTCGTCGTCGACGACGAGGACTCGGGGGGTGGCAGGGTACACACCGGAAGCTTACGGCGACCCGGATTCCCGATCCGGCGTTCCGTCCTGGTAACGTATGCCGCGTTGACCCGGGGCCCCCGTAGCTCAGGGGATAGAGCACCGCCCTCCGGAGGCGGGTGCGCAGGTTCGAATCCTGCCGGGGGCACGTACAGCATCCACGCGGCGACGAGTTCGCGGGATCGCTGCACGTGGGGCAGCGCCGACTCGGCCCGGCCGATCTGACGGATGACCAGGATCGATCACGCTGCCTCCTCATCCGATGTGTTGTCCGATGTGTCGCCATCAGCTGCCCCTTCCCCGGCAGCCCAGATCAGAAGATCGTGGGTGGCGTCCGCCAACCCCACCCACGGCCCATATCCACCATCGGACAGCAACCCGAGGGTGAGGCCGTTGAGCTTGCAGGGGCCGTCCTCGGGGTCGAAGGCTGGGCGTCTAGGAGTTCTGTGTGGCACGCAGTGCGTATTGCACCGGGACGGGCTGGCCGGTGAGGATCAGCCGCCAGCGGCCGTCCTGCCCGCACCTCATCTGGTCTGAGCGTCCTTCCGGGCCGTCGGAGTCGAGGTATTCGGTAAGCGCGTCCACGTGCAGTCCAGCGGTAGCCGCCGCGGTCACGATCTCGCCCAGGCCGTGGGGATACTGCACGGTCTCCGTGGTCGTCAGCTGGGTGGCACTGCCCGCGTAGAAGCTGGCGGATCGGATGTGGTGAGCGGTGCTGCCCTGGTACGGAAAACCGAACCTGACAGGGTCGACGGTGTCGATCATCTGGGTGAGCGGGTGCCCGTCCACCAGCACCAGGACGCCGCCGGGACGCAGCGCCGTGGCCGCCGCGGTCATCCACGCCGTCACGTCGGCGATCCAGGGCAGCACACCGTAGGAGGCGAACACGACGTCGAACGCGCCGGCCAGGTCCGCCGGCAGCCGCTGGGCGTCCGCCTGGACGAACCGCGCGTCGATTCCCGCCGCGGTGGCCAGCGAGCGGGCTCGTTCCACCGCGACGGGGGAGAAGTCCAGGCCGGTGACCTGCGCGCCGAGCCGGGCCCACGACAGCGTCCCCAACCCGAAATGGCACTGCACATGTAGGAGATCGAGGCCCGAGACGGACCCGACGGCCGCGACCATCTCCTCCCGCTCCCGCCCACTCAGCATGATCTGCCCGGCGAGAAAACCCTCGACGTCGTAGTAGTCGTCCTGCCCGTGCAGGCGCGCCAGCTCATCCCAGCGCGCCCGGTTCAACTCCGTCGCGTCATCCACGAAGCAGACAGCGTAGTGCGGCACATGCCATACGTCCGGGATGCGGGCCCGTGCCGCCGCACCCGAGCCAGCGGGAACGGGCCGTGCCACGGAGTGTGACTACCGACTGCGATCACCCACATGCATCCGACCATCGGGCACTGGCCGCAAGATCATGTCACTTTGACCCGGGAATGCTGTAGTGAGCACGCTCCGGATCACCGCATGCCCTAGGGTCGGGTGGCCCAGGGGAATTGCACCCCTGGGCTCCAACAGAACGGAGCGTGACAGTCTCCCGTCACTCCGCTCTTGTCATCCTCATCGCCAGGCGTTGGACGTCCATGCCCAGTGGGCGAAGAGCCCGGGGCGTTGGCGGGTGATGCGTTGCCAGCAGGCCAGGGCCTTATGGAACGGTCTCAGCCGTTTGTACTTCTTGCGGAGCCAACGCACCAGGTAGGCGTTGATGCGCTGTAGGAGGGGAAGCAGCGCGGAGCGGTAGAACGCCCCGTAGTACTGCGCCCAGCCGCGCACGATCGGGTTGATCTTTCGTGCCAGCTCGTCGAGGGTGTGGCCGGTCCGCAGGTGTAGCCGCCATCGGCGGACCTGCCCGCTGACCTTCTTCTGGGCTTCCTTGCTGATCGCGGGCAGGAAGTTCGTGAAGAACTTCCCGTGCCTGCTGCGTGCCTTGCGGGCGCGGAAGGTGTAGCCGAGGAACGTGAACGACGTGTGCTCATGGGAGCCGCGCCGGTTGCTGTCCTTGCAGTACACGATCCTGGTCTTGGTCGGGTGCGGTCGCAGTCCGACCTGTCCCATCCTGTCGTCGAGCGCGGCCAGCACGCGGCGAGCCCGACTCCTGCTGTCGCAGTGCACGATCGCGTCGTCGGCGTAGCGCTCGAACGCGACGCCCGGGTAGGTCCGGGCCAGCCACGCGTCGAACGCGTAGTGCATGAACAGGTTCGCCAGCACGGGTGAGATCGAAGAGCCCTGCGGGGTCCCCCGGTCTCGTGCACGCAAGGTCCCGTCGGGCAGCTGCAACGGTGCTTTCAGCCACCGCTGCACATACAGCACCACCCAACGGTCGCTGGTGTGTGCCTCCACGGCTTTGACCACGAGATCCCACGGCACGCTGTCGAAGAACTCCTGGATGTCGAGGTCGATCACCCAGTCTGTCTTCCAGCACCGTTGCCGGCACGCCGCCACCGCATCCAGGGCTGATCTTCCCGGCCGGTAGCCGTAGGAGCCCGGATGGAAGATCGGTTCGACCGTCGCCTCCAGCCTCACGGCCGCCACCGTCTGGGCGATCCTGTCCGCGACGGTTGGCGTGGTGACTTCATACTGCACCTTCTGCTGTGGCTGTTTGGGTTGTGAAGTTGGCTGTCACGGTGCGGGCGGCGCGGTGGAGGCAGACGGTCTGGACCTGCTGGTTCCACGGGATGGCGACCCGTTCACGGATGCGGCGGGCGGTCAGGTAGCCGCGGCGGATCCAGTAGTAGACCTGTGTGGTGGGAATCCCGAGCCTCGCGACGGCGTCCGGCACGTCGAGTTGGGCGGCGGCTTCCTGGACGGTGATCTCGCCGGGCAGGACCTCGCACGGGCCGGGGGTGCGGGGGATGAGGTGGCCGGAGGCGTCGATCTGGCGGCGACAGGCGGCCTCGACCTGGGCGTTCCAGGGGATGCACCAGCGTCCGGAGGTGTCCTTGCGGCCGGCCAGCCGGTCGTGGGTGAGCCAGTAGTAGACGGCGTTGGCGGTGATCCCGAGGATCGCCGCGGCCCGGTCGACGGAGATCTCCCCGTTCCGGAACGGACACCGCCCGGGGATCTTGTAGGTGTGGCGGACCCAGCCGACGGCCGCGATGCCGTAGGGACGGCCGGTCCCGGTGGTCAGCCCGGCATCGGCGAGTGCGGTGACGATCTCGGCGTCGGAATGGTCCGGACCGAGCCGGGCGATCAGCTGGCGGGCCGCGGCCGAGGTCCTGCGCACCTGTGGCGAGGTGGCCGGTCTGCGCAGGGCGAGTTCGTCGGTGGCGCCGGTGTGCCAGCGCACCCCAAGCCGGGCGCGGGCCCGGTCGGTCTCGGGCAGCAGGGTGACATCCGAGATGAGGGTGCGCAGCAGCCGCTTGCGGTCCCGGTCCCGGGTGTCCGGGCAGTGCCAGAGTCCAGGCAGGTCCGCGGCCAGCGCGCGCAGGCCATCCCGGCCCGGGATGGCCGGCCTGCGCTCCCGGACAGCGGCCAGGGCGGCCTCGGCTTCGGCCAAGGCGGACAGTCTCGCTTCCCAGCGGGTCTCCAGGGTGCGGGCGACCAGCCGGTTCTCCGGCTCCACCGCGCCCAACGCCCGCGGCGCGCTGGACGTCGTAGCGGGCGCGTCCCACGGCCAGCTCGGCCGCGCGGTGGGAACGGGACTGTCGGGCGGTGACCTCGTCCGCGGCGGCCAGGGCTTGTTCGATCTGCCCCGGCGACAGCGTGGCCAGTAGCAGGCCGGCCACCGCGTCGTCGACGACGTCGGCGCGGATCGACCGGCAGGTGGGCGTGGCCTCGTGGTCGGCGCGCGACGACGAGCAGCCGTAGGCCGCCCGCCCCTGTGGGTAGTAGCGGGTCGTCATCGGCCGCCCGCACGACCCGCAGAACATGATCCCCTGGCACAGGGCCAGGCCCTCCCGCACCAGGCGGGCCCCCTGGTGGGTGCAGTTGGCCGAAAGCCTCGCCTCGATGGCCACATACTCCTCCCAGCTGATGTAGCTCTCGTGGTGGCCGTGGCGCACCACGGGCCACTGCTCGCGCGGGCGCAGCCGCACCCCGGTATGCACGGTGCCGTCCGGGCGCACCGTCCGGCAGGTGGCGTACCGGCCGTAGACGTAGGTGCCCGCATAGCACGGGTTGGACAGCACCCCCAGCGCCCAGGAGTGCGTCAGCCGGCCCCATCGCAACTGCCCGGCCCAGATCCCCCCATAGGCCCGCAGCGGGAACCGCCGCCGAACGAACGCGGCCACCACCTGGAACGCCGAACCGCCCGCGGCGAACGCGGCGAAGACGTCCCGGATGGCCCCCTGCACCTCCTGATCCGGGTCGATCACGCAGACACCCTCATCGTCGTAGCCGTAGCCGACCGGCAGCGGGAAACGCAGCTCGCCGCGTTCGGCCGCGGCCCGTTTCGCGCCCTGCAGCCGGCCCGTCAGCAGGTGCAGCTCACACTCGGACATACTGCCCTTCAGCCCGAGCAGGAGGCGGTCGTTGATGTCCGCGAGATCGTAGACACCGTCGGCGTCCACCAGCAGCGCATCCGTCAGACGGGCCAACTCCAGCAGGCGGGCGAAGTCCGCCGACGAGCGGGCCAGCCCGGACACCTCCAACCCGAAGATCGCCCCGATCTCGCCCAGACACACCTGGGCCACCAGGTCCCGAAAGCCCTCGCGGTCGGCACCGAACCTCCCGGACACCCCCAGGAACGACCGGAACCAGTG
>NZ_CDWWXA010000014.1:40165-42604 GCF_977971845.1 Frankia sp. CeCAU1
ATTGAAAAGGCTCTATGCTGGCTCTTCGAAGTTAAGCGGGGTTGAGGCATCTGCGGGTTCGGCGGGTGGTTGCGCAGCGTGTTCGTAGCCGCTGGTTTTCGGGGTTGCGGTAGCCGAAGGCGTTGCGGGCGTCGAGCTTGACGACCCGGTTGTGGCCTTCGCTGGCGGCGTTGGTGATGCCGCTGTGCGGGAACGCCTCGATGCAGGTCCACCAGGTGCTGATCGTGGTGGCGAGGCGTTCGAGTTCGGGGACGGCGGCGTCGGCGCACCAGGTGTAGAACCTGGTGAGCCGGTAGGCGATCACGGTGCGGGCGGGGTGGGTGCGGGCGAGTGCGAGCAGCGCGCGTAGTTCTTCCTTGGCGATCCAGGCGGTCAGGATCGTCTGGCCGGGTTCGCCGAGGTCGATGAGGGTGTTCCACAGTTTCGTCAGCTGGCGGTCGGTGAGGTTCTCGCGGTTGCGGGTCAGCAGGTTACGGATCTTCCATTCGGGGTCGGTGTCGCGGCCGCGGCGGCCCCGTAGCTGGGTGGTGACCCGGCGGCGGGCCTCTGTGACGGCGTCGTTCGCGAGTTTCACGACGTGGAAGTGGTCGACGACCAGGGTGGCGCCCGGCAGGTAGCGGCGGACCGCGGCGACGAACACCGTGCACATGTCGATCGCCACGTGGGTGATCCGGTCGCGCCAGGACGGTGTCTGGCTGGCCAGCCAGTACGCGACGTCGTCGGCGGTGCGGCCCTCCGACCTGGCCGAGCATGCCCTGCCCGCCGGCCAGGTCGGTGAATCCGACATGCCACCGGTCGGCGAGCACCCGGGTCTTCGCCGGCTCGCCACCCGCCGGGTCGGGCTCGACGGTCTCGGCGGGCGCAGGGACGGCGGGCCCGCCGCCAGCAGGTTCGGGGGACGCCGGTGTGGGAACGCGGTCCGCGGGCCGCCAGCGCGGCCGGCCTCGGCGGGTCTCGTCGATCCCGAGCACGTCCACCGGCGGTGAGGCGGTGTCGGTCAACGGCGCGGCCACGTCGCGCGCCGCGTCCATGACCGTCGGCCAGGACAGCGCAAGGTGCCGCGCGCTGGCTACCACCGTCGCGCAGATCCCGTCGACCACGAGTCGGCCGGCCTGCTCGCGTAGCCGGGTCGTCAACCGTGCCCGCGCCGGCACCGCCGGCAGCGACTCGGTGAACGACCGCTTCGCGCACAGCGGCTCCTGGCAGTACCAGCGGCGTTTGACCCACACCAGTCGCAGGGGGGACGGGCCGTAGCGCAGGTCACGCGGCCGAGTGGTCACGACGCCCTTGACCCTGCGCGCGAACACCCCGCAACCCGGGCACGCCCGCGCTGTCTCGTCCGCGGTCGCAAGCCACACCTGCCGTGTCCTGTCCGCGAGCATCTCGACGCGCGACACCGTCAGACCGTCGATGTCGAGCAACCGCGTCGCGTCATTCGTATGATCGTCCAAGCCCGTAGCTCCGTGGCCTCTCGGTTGCGTCAGGAACAACCAAGATCGCCAGGGGTTGCGGGCGATTCATGTCACGACACGAGGCATGCCACATCAGGTCACAGCAGGCCACGTCGAGCCAACATTACGCACAGTTACCAAACTGGCTGGGGCCTCACGCCCACCCCGGTTAACTTCGAAGACCCAGTAAAGTGGACACCACTTCGAGAGGCACCCCGTCGCGCAGCAGCCGGGTGGCATAGGTATGCCGGTACCAGTGTGGGTCGAAATCGATCCTGGTGCGTTTCCGTAGCCTTTTCACCAGATCGTAGGAAGCCGGGTAGGACAACGCCTGCCCACGCGGTTCGGCGAACAGGTTGACGAACACATAGTCGGAGTCCAGGTCCCCGTACTCGCCATGCAGGTAGTCCGCGTAAAGGCGGACGAGGCCGGCGCTCACCGGGACCATCCGCCGCCCCCGGGATTTCGACCGAGCCCCGTTGTCGTTGTCCCGCGCCACGACAGTGACCTCGCAGGCGGCCGCGTCGATATCATCATGCCGCAGGCCCAGCGCCTCGCCGACCCGCATCCCGGTGTCGTAGAGAACAGCGAACAGGAAACGGTCCCGCAGCCGGGTGCAGGAATCCAGCACAGCCTGCACCTCGGCCGCCGCCAGGACCCGAGGCAGCTTCTTCGCGGTCTTCAACGCGATCACGCGCCGCGGCTGCGGCCTGCCTTTGCCGACGTGATGCAGGAACGGCTTCCACCCACCGCGGCGGCCCGGCGACCCCCACGTCGTCAGCAACTCGCCCAGCTCCACGCCATGACGCACCTGGTAGGCGTAGAACGCGGCCAACGCCGACAGCTTCCGGTTCACCGTCGACGCCGACACCGCCGGCTCCACCGACGACAGCACCGCCACCCGCCCGTCCCGGCCTGCCGCCGGCAGCCGCAACCAGGCCACGAACTCGCCGATGTCCTCCAGCCGCACCTCCCGCCAGTCCAGCCC
>NZ_CDWWXA010000014.1:42907-57532 GCF_977971845.1 Frankia sp. CeCAU1
GCCGCAACCAGGCCACGAACTCGCCGATGTCCTCCAGCCGCACCTCCCGCCAGTCCAGCCCCCGCCACCCCAGAAAGACCCAGTGGTCCTTCAGATCGTGGGCGTAGGCCTTGACCGTGTTCGGAGACCGCTCGATATCGCTCAGATAAGCCAGATACCGCTCGACCGGTTCGACCGGGGCGTCGTCGACACCCAGAACAGTCCACGAATCCACCCGCGACCCGGGCAAGGACACCCCGCGAACACCAGCAACCGACGCGCCGGCCGGATCTCCGCACGAGGCGCACCACGCACCGCAAGCTCACGAATCGCGATCAACAGACCAAGAACCGACAGATCCACCGCCGGCGCCACCAACGGCGCCACATACACCGGCACGCCCAGCCTCAGGGCGAGCAGCCAGACGTTCCCGAACCCGAACAAAAACGTCAGACCAACCACCAGCGCCATGATCACAGTCACCGATGTGAATGCCACGCCGCGCCCACGTGCGCTCGACGCCGCCAGCGGCGATGATGCGCTCATCGTCGACCCTGTCGGACCTCGAAACTGGCCTCCAAGACCAGCTGCCCGACAGAAACG
Source organism: Frankia sp. CeCAU1 (assembly GCF_977971845.1). NCBI lineage: Bacteria > Bacillati > Actinomycetota > Actinomycetes > Frankiales > Frankiaceae > Frankia > Frankia sp. CeCAU1. The sequence continues at coordinate 43,490 of NZ_CDWWXA010000014.1, forward strand.
CCCAGATCAGCGCCTCCCCCTTCTGCGACGTGCCCCGCCGGGGACACGCGACCCGCCATGCCCGTCGGTTGCAACCCGGGTGCTCACGGGTCGGCCGCCCGCCACGGACCGGGTTCTCGCGCCAAGCTGTGTCAGCCTAGGTTGGGAAGAAGCGCGGCGGGCTGGAGACACGGGTGGGACGTGGATGGCGCGGATGAACTGGGAGCTGTGGACGTGTGCCCGCAAGGGCCACGTCACCTACCGTCCGGACGAGACATCGCTGGCCGAGCGGCTGACCGCCCGGACCGCCGTCGGTGTCAGCTGGCGGTGCCTACGGTGCGGCGACTTCGTCGTCGGGGAGCCGGCCCTGTCCGGACCGGCTGAGGACGCACCGCTGCTCCTGCGCGGACGGGCGCTGCGCGACGCGACGGTCCTGCGGCTGCTCGCCGTGGAACGGATACTCCGGGCGCTGCTCATGGTCCTGATCGGCTACGCCATCCTCCGGTTCCGCCGATCGGAGGGGCAGCTCCAGCAGCTGTTCGACCGGGCCGTGCCCGCGGCGCGCCCGCTGGCCGACGTCCTGCGTCTCGATCTCGACCATTCCCCTACAATCGATCGCCTGCACCACCTCCTGCACACCCGTCCCCACACCCTGCTCCTCGTCGCGCTGCTGCTGTTCGGCTACGCCGCCGTACAGGTCGTCGAGGGGATCGGGCTATGGCTACTCAAGCGCTGGGGCGAGTACTTCGCCGCCGTCGCCACGTCGGCGTTCCTGCCGTTGGAGATCTACGAACTCACCGAGCGGATCACGGTCCTGCGCATCGGAGCGCTTGTCATCAACGTCGGTGCCGTCGTCTACCTCATCGTGAGCAAACGGCTGTTCAGAGTCCGGGGTGGGGCCGCCGCGTTCGAGGCCGAACGGCACGCGGAGTCCCTGCTCGAGGTGGAGCACTCCGCCCAGGCCGATCCGGCCCGTCCCGATCCTGCGGTACCGCAGGATCCTCGTCCGCAGGCCTTCACCTGAACCGGGCAGGCCCATCACCGGGCAGGCCCATCACCGGGCAGGCCCATCACCGGGCAGGGGAGTCCGGCTGAAGCTGCCGTGCCAGACGGCCTGGGCACCACTGTCGCCGATCCGGTAGACCTGCACGACCGAACCGGCGGCGACGACCAGGCCGAGCACGGCGAGAACCGCCACGAGCACCGTCCGGCCAGGACCGGTCGCGGTGCGCGCCGGAGCCGTTTCCGTTCCGGTGGCGGCCGAGCGGCGTGCGAGCACCCACGACGCCGCGGCCGCGACGAACAGCCCGGCAGCCCAGGGCAGCAGGGTGTCGCCGAGTTCGGCGTGCCGGCGGACCAGCTCGTTCGAGGGCACGCGTGCCTCAAGCCACTCCCCCGCATGGGTGGTGAGCGGCACGCTCACCAACGCGACCAGAGCGACCAGCGGGGTGATGACGCCCAGCCGGCGCCGCGCCGCCGGCCACAGCGCGGACAGCACCACCAGCATCGCTGCCAGCGGCACGAGGATGACAACCACATGCACGAGCAAGACGTGCGCCGGCAGTCCGTTGATCTCCGTTGGCCCCACGGTCGCTCCGATCGTCATCTCGTGATGTCCGCACCACGAACCGTCACAGACAGGAGAAATCCCGCCCCGCATTACTACAGTAGTAGTAGTATTAATACTACTACTACTGCCTCTGTCGTAGACGAAGCGGGGCGACTAGGGACGCACCGTGCCCAGGGCGGGGCCGAAACGCCGGGGCCGGGACGGTCTCCCGCAGGGTGCGCCAGATCTCGTCGAACTCGCGTACCGCCCGGACATACCGGCGCGGCGCGAGCAGCCGCAGCCGCTCGGCCGGCCGAAACCCCAGCTCCGGCTCGGCGACCGCGAATAGCAGGCAGTAGGCACGCCGATAGGCGACTCCCGGGAATACTTTCCCGGGCTCGTGCCGACGGACCATTTCCGCGGTCGCCGCGGGCGGTGTGAAGTTTTCTCCCCCAGCGAGGCCACGCACCTGCTCGGCGAGCCCGTCCTGCGTCAGGCCCCCGGGCCTCACGGAAGCGACGAAGAGTACTCGGAGTCCAGCCCGGGTGCTTCTCGTTCGACATCGACGACATCGTTCCAACGACATCGTTCCGCTGCCCCGCCAGTTCTCCCACCAGCAGAGTAGTCAGACGGACAGCGCGGACGGGCGACAATGTCGGAATCGAGCGCTGGACATCCCTCAAGGTCCGTTTCCTGTCCGGTCGCCGGACTGCCCGGGTAATCGCCTGCCGGCTGCCCTGGTCAGCGCGGCCGGCACGCGTTGGACTCATGACCAGCGGCTCCGCTCGGGCTGACGGGAGGTCCCCGGGTCCGGCGCCGCGCACGGGCCTGGCCGAGAACGAGCTGCCCCCCCTTTCGGGACCGGCCTGGAGATCTGGGTCGGGAGATCTGGGTCAGGAGATCTCGGCGAGCCCGGCGACCCGCGGAATCACCTCTTCACCGAGTATGTGCAGAGGCTCGACGTGCCAGACGTCGCGCACGCCACCGAGAACCGCCTGGACACCGAGTTCGGCCAGGTCGTTCAGCTCGTCGAGAATCCTCGCCACATTCTCCCCCCTCGGTCCGACGTCAAAGGAGAAGACCACGGTCTTGAGGATGTCGTCGTAGTTCCGACCCTCGCGTTCGCAGTGTTCACGCAGCACCTGGAGCTTGCGCGCCAGATCGGGACCGGGGAAGAGGTTGCACGCCTGTGCGTACCGGGCCACGAGGCGCAGCGTCTTCCTTTCGCCACCCCCACCGATCAGGATGGGTGGATGCGGCCGCGTCAGCGGCCGCGGCGAATTCAGTGGACGGGCCAACTGGTAGTACCGGCCAGAGAAGGGGCTCTCGTCACCGCTCCACATCCGCAGGCAGATCTGCAGCGTCTCCTCCAGCCGTTCGAACCGCTCGGCCAGCGGCGGGAACGGCAGACCGAGACCGACCGCCTCCTGTTCGTACCAGGCGGCGCCGATGCCCAGCCAGGCCCGCCCGCCGGAGAGCACGTCCAGCGTCGTGACGATCTTCGCCAGGGCGCCGGGCGCCCGGTAGACCGTCCCGGTGACCAGGGTCAGCAGCTTCGCGCGGCGGCTGTGGGCGGCCAGGAAACCCAGCGTCGTGTACGCCTCCAGCATCTCGTTCTCGACCGGACCGACCATCGCGATCTGGAAGAAGTGGTCCATGACGGCCAGGTAGTCGAATCCGACCGTGTCCGCCACGCGGACCACCTCGGCCAGATCTTCCCCGAGCCGCCCGGAACCGTGCGGGGAGGTGAAGTCGGGTAGTTGCAGACCGATCCGCATGTGCGCTCCTCCCCCGCCTCCAGCGCGGAAAGCGGGACATAGCCGATATTTTCCCATCTGTCGCGCGGCGACAGCCTCCGGCCGCGGTGACCATGATCGGGACTCCCTGACGTGATGAGTCGACGACACGACCACGCCTGCGCGCGGTCACCCCACCCGAACCCAACGCCACGCCCGCAAATCGCAACAAATTTCGATATATAAATGACAAGAGGCTGAGATGCACGAGAATGTAGGCATGCCCGGCCAAGCCTCCGTCATGATGGTCACATGAGGCCCGGGTGGCGGGACCTCCGGGGTGTCCGTACCCTTTCCCTCGACGGAGGTAGCCCTACTCCTCCCGCAGGACCGGTCGCCATCGGCGCCGGTCGATTACTGGATCTGCGGAGTCGGCACCATGGCGGCACCGGAGAGGGGCCGGAGGGGGAGTCGCCACCATCGCCCGCCCACGGCGCACCCATAAAAGATCATATTTTTCGGCGAAACGGCCGTCGGTGCCGCTGGTGTCGTCGCCGCGGCACCGGGCGATGGCCGTCGGCACGATGCCGGGCACGTGCACAGGTTTCCACCACTCTGCGGGGGGATGACCGGTTGACCGCCTCTCTCCCTCCCCCGTGCCGGTTCCGTCTGATCCGGATTGCCCAGCTCGTCCTGATCGTCGCCACGGTCTACCTGTCCGTTTCCGCGTTCGTCACCGTGCCCCACATCGGCAACGAGACCGGGTCGCTGCGTTACGGCGTCGCCCTCGGCTCGGGCCTGATCTGCCTGTCGCGGGCGGTGTTGATCCGCGGCGAACGCCTGCCCTGGGCCCTGCTCGGCACCGGGCTCATCAGCTACGGAGGCGCGACGATCTACTACAACGCGGCGGTCGCCGGCCGGCAGGACGACGACCTCGGGCCGTCGCTGGCCGATCTCGGCTGGCTGCTCTTCTATCCAGCGTGCTATGTCGCCGTCATCCTCCTGCTACGCAGAAGAGTGCTCCGGCTGCACACGAGCGTCTGGATGGACGCGCTCGTCGGCCTGCTCGGCGTGGCCGCGCTGACCAGCGGCATCGGCGTGGCGATGGCGAACGCGTATCCGCGCTACAGCGCGTGGACGATGACGGTGAACCTGATCTATCCGCTCGCCGACCTGCTGCTGATCCTGCTGATCGTCACGGTGTTCAGCCTACTGGGCTGGCATCCCGGCCGGCTGTGGTGGCTGCTGGGCATCGGGCTGGTGGGCTTCGCGATAGCCGACTCACTCCTGCTGGTCATCGTCACCACGGACAAGGACCCCGGGTCCGGCCTCCTCGGCACGCTGTGGCTGTTCTCGGTGCTCATGCCGGCCCTGGCCGCCTGGCTGCGACCGCGCTGGCACCCACCGGCCAAGATGTCCGGCTGGGGCGTCATCGCGGTCCCACTGGTGCTCACCGTGATCGCGCTCGGTCTGCTCGTCCTCGGCGCCACGGTCCAGCTGCCAAAGGTCACCGTCGGACTCGCCGCGGCCACGGTGCTGACGGCCCTGGCCCGCGCCGCGTTCACCTTCATCGAGGTCCAGCAGCTCGCCGAAAGCAAGGTGCTGGCCCGCACTGACGAGCTGACGGGCCTGGCAAACCGGCGTGGCTTCATCGAACGGCTGACGAAGGCCGAGCAGCGCGCCACCGGGGTGGGCACCTTCGCCCTCCTCCTGCTGGACCTTGACCGGTTCAAGGAGATCAACGACTCGCTGGGGCATCAGGTGGGCGACGCGCTACTGGCGCAGGTCGGAACCCGTATCTCCGACGCCCTGCGTCCCGGCGACCTGCATGCCCGCCTGGGCGGCGACGAGTTCGCGGTCCTGCTCGAACACGCGGACATCGAGGCCGCGAAACGCGTCGCCGACCGGGTGCTGGCCGTGCTCGGCGATCCCTTCGACGTCGGCGGGGTGACCCTGCACGTCGGCGCGAGCATCGGCGCCGCCGTGTACCCCGACCACGCCGAGGACGCCCACATCCTGTTGCAGCGTGCGGACGTGGCCATGTATGCCGCGAAGTCGGGCCGCACCGGCGTGGAGTCCTACCGTCCCGGCTCCGACGTGAACAGCCTCGTCCGCCTCGACATGATCGAGTCCCTGCGCGCGGCGCTCGGCACCGGCCAGCTGGAGGTGCACTACCAGGTCAAGGTCGACCTCGATTCCGGGCAGGCAAATGCCGTGGAGGCCCTGGTCCGCTGGCGGCATCCCAGCCGCGGCCTGCTCGGGCCAGAGGAATTCGTCCCCCTGGCCGAACAGGCCGGTTTCATCCGGATGCTGACCATCGAGGTGCTGGAGACCGCCCTGGGCCAGTGCCGGCAGTGGCACTCCGCCGGATTCGACGTAGCGGTGGCGGTGAACCTGTCCGCCTCGGACCTGCTGGACCGTGGCTTTCCCGAACAGGTCAGCGGCATGCTCTCCGGCTTCGGGCTGAGCCCGACGGCACTCGAGCTGGAGATCACCGAGACCACGTTGATGCTCGACCGGGTCCGCACGGCCGCCGTACTCGGGGAGCTGCGCGACCTGGGGATCGGAATCGCCGTCGACGACTACGGCACCGGGTACTCCTCCCTGGCCAGGCTCTGGGAGCTGCCCGTTGACGTGCTGAAGCTGGACAAGTCATTCATCCAGCGCATGGAGGTCGATGGCCGGGCCGAGGCGATCGTCCGTTCGACGGTCGGGCTCGCCCACGCGCTCGGCCTGCGCATCGTCGTCGAGGGCGTGGAGACCGCTGGAGCGATGCGGATGCTGCGGGATTTCGGCTGCGACCTGGCTCAGGGCTACTTCCTCGGCCATCCGGGCCCATCTGAGCAGGTGACCGAACAACTGCGGCGACGGGCGCCGTCGGCTGGCATGATCGATCCGGAGACGATCGGCCGGACGGAGGAATGTCCCGGCGATCTCTCCCCGACGATGGAGAGTGCCGTGCTGAACGCCCCAGTCGCCCCGGATCGGACGCCGGCGGTCAAGTCGTGGCGCTGACGGCGCCGCCCCGCGATCTCGGCCCCACCGTATGGGACGGGTTCTCGCTGCTGAGCAGCCCCCGCCAAGCCCCGGTCGCCGTCGGCGGTGAGCTGGATCCGGCGACGTTGATCGGCGCCTACCGGGCCGGCGCCTTCCCCTGGCCGGCGGACGAGGCCGACGGCGGCAAGGTCCATGAGGACGACGAGGCCCACGGGGACGACGAGGCCCACGGGGACGACAGCGACGACGCGAGCAGTGGGACCCGCGGGGGCGGGGGGTGGCTGCGCGAGATCCTGCGGGCGGCGGTGGCCGCCCGACGCATCCCCCATCTGCCCCCGCACCGTCCCGGTGGGCTGGACCTGCCCTGGTGGAGCCCCGACCCCCGGGCCGTGATGCCGATCGGCCGGCTGCGGGTCAACCGGACACTGCGCAAGCGGCTGCGTAACTGCGGGTGGACCACCACCGTCGACGAGCGCTTCGTCGACGTCGTCCGCGGCTGCCGCCGCGGCGGTACCTCCGAATGGATCACTCCCCAACTGGTCGAGGGCTACGCCGAGCTGCACGCCCTGGGCTGGGCACACAGCATCGAGGTCTGGGAGGGCGACGAGCTGGTCGGCGGCATGTATGGAGTGGGCGTCGGCGGCGTGTTCGTCGGTGAATCGATGTTCCGCACCCGGACCGACGCCTCCAAGGTGGCTCTGGCCGACTTCGACGCCCGGTTCACCGCGGCCGGCGGGGTACTGCTGGACGTGCAGATCGCGACCCCGCATCTGATCGACCTGGGTGCGGTGGAGATTCCACGGGCCGATTTCCTCGCCGTTCTGGCCCGCGTCCGGGATGCCGACGTCCGCCTCGACCGGGACCGGCATCCGGTCGCCCGCCTTGCCCCGCATGGCGCCTCCGGCGCAATGCGGGGACCCCTGGCCTAGGGCGCCGTCCGGGGTCTCCGTCACCTCGCCCCCGGCGAGGTTCCTGGGAGAACCGTCGGGCGCCTCCGGCGCAATGCGGGGACCCCGGTAGGAGCCTGTCTCGGCGAGGTGGGGTTCAGTCGCCGGCGCGGGCCTGCGGGACCGACACCAGGGGAAACCGCTCGACCGCCTCGGCCAGGACGGCCAGCAGATGATCGATCTCGGCGTTGGTGTTGGCCGCGGTGACCTGGATGCGCACCCCGACCTGCTCACGGGGAACGACCGGGAACGGCACCACACTCGCGAAGATCCCCCGTTCGAACAGAAACCGGCCCAACGGCTCGGCCTGCGCGGCGTCGACCAGGGGAATCTCTATGATCGGAAAGCCGCTGGCGTTGAGCGTGAACAGACCGAGCCCGCGCAGGCCGTCGAGGAACCGGCTGGTCAGGCGGTGCAGCCGGGCCCGGATGGCGTCCCCGCGTTCCGCGTTGACCCGCAGCCCGACCAGCCCGGTCGCCAGGGACGCCACCGGCGACGGGCCGGAGAAGACGTACGGGCCCGCGGTGGACTTCAGATACTCCTTCACCTCCGTGGGGCAGGCGACGAAGGCGAGCAGCGACGAGTACGCCTTCGAGAAACCGCCGACCAGGACGAGATCGTCGTAGGTCTCGCCGAGATGGCGGACGATTCCGTTGCCGCGGCTGCCGTAGGGGCTCGACGCGGCGGGATCACGCTCGCCGACGACACCGAACCCGTGGGCGTCGTCGACGTAGAGCAGGGCGTCGTGCGCACGGGTGAGCGCCGCGAGCTCGGCGAGCGGCGGGCCGTTTCCGGTCATGCTGTGGACGCCGTCGACGCACACCACCCGGGGGTGGGGGCTCGTCCGCAGCCGGCGTTCCAGCCGGTCGAGCCGGTCCTCGCGGAAGCGCGCCACGGCGGCGCCATGGGCCGCGGCCACGACCGCGCCGTCATGTGCCGTCTGATGGGCGTGCACCTCGACGAAGAGGGTCCCCTTGCCCACGAGGGCGGGCAGCACCGACAGCTGGATGTGGGTGATGGTCGGGAGCAGCAGCGCGTCCTCGGCACCGAGGAGAGCTGCGAGCGTGTGCTCGATGTCGTCGTACATCCGCGGGCTGGCGATCAGCCTCGACCAGCTCGGGTGGGTGCCCCAGCGGTCCAGGTACTCCGGGACCGCCTCGATGATCTCCCGGTCGAGATCGAGGCCAAGGTAGTTGCACGACGCGAAATCGGTGAGCCAATGATCATCGATCCGTATCCGGCGGCCGTCGATCTCGTCCACCGTCGCGTCGTAAAAGGGCGCGTGGCGGCGCAGGCGGTCCAGTTCGGCCCGCATACCCATAGGCTGATCAAGAACGTGTCGCCAGGCCGGCGATAACGCCGAGACGGGAGACGAAGGCAAGTCGGGACTTTCGTAGGTCTGCGACATCCCCGCGGCCTAGCCCATGCCCTGGGCCGCGGCGATCGGCCGGGCGGGCGAGATGATCACTAGCATCCCAGATAGTCCAGATAGTCCAGATAGTCCAGCTTCTCGGAAGGCAGTCGGATCTGCCAGCGGAACCGGGTGCATTACCACCATCACCAGCCCTCAGGATCGCCGGGAACACACGTCGCCGGGTTCAGGAAACGAAGAAGCACCAACGGACCAAAGGAGCATTCAACACGTAAACAATAAACCTCATGGCCCGGATAATTCCACAACAAGCGTGGTATGGCCCTGATCCGCGCAGCGGAGCCGGGAGATCGGGCGGACGCCGGGGCCACGGCGGACCGGGCGTCCACGCCACGGCCGGGGCGGATCCGGCTGGCGGCCCGGGCGGCTCCCGCCGCCCACCGAAGGCCCGCCACCGTGGTGTTATCGTCCCCGGCATGTCTGACACGGCGGCATCCGCGGCGACCTCCACCGCGTCCACGGCTGCGGCTTCCACGGCTCCCCCCGCAGGATCGAGGCAGGCCCCGACACCCTCCGCTGCGACCCCGGAACCGGGTGGCGAGTCCCGGGCCGCGGCTTTGGGGACCGCGCCGCCGGCCGGCCCGTCCGGCCCGGTGCCGACGAGCGGCCCGGTGCCGGCGAGCGGAGCGGGCACGGCGAGCGGAGCGCAGGCGGCGGCCACTCCCCGCGAGCGGGCCAAGGAGGGTCCGCTGGTGCGCGCCCTGCCCTATTCCGGGTTCGGACTGTCGCGCTCGAAGACGCTGTTCCTCGCGCACCGCAAGGAGCCCGTCGACCCGGCTGGCTTCTACTCGCTGATCGCTGCGGACTCCGTGCGCCAGCTGATGCGGTACACATCCCTGACCGGCCAGCTCGTCCTCGACGTCGGCGGCGGCCCGGGTTACTTCCGCTCGGCCTTCCTCGACGCCGGCGCCCGGTACGTGTGGGTCGAGCCGGACGTCTCGGAGATGGAGGCCGGTGGCATCGAGGTTCCCGGCCGGGTCCGGGGCAGCGCCTTGGACCTGCCGTTCCTCTCCGGAAGCGTTGATCTCTGCTACACGTCAAACGTGCTCGAACACGTCCCCGACCCGTGGCGGATGTGCTCCGAGCTGGCCCGGGTGACCCGCCCTGGCGGGCTCATCTTCCTGAGCTACACGAACTGGCTGTCCCCCTGGGGGGGCCACGAGACCGCACCCTGGCACTATCTGGGTGGTGACCGGGCGGCGGCGAGGTTCGAACGCCGCAAGGGCAAGGCGCCGAAAAACATCTACGGCAAGACTCTATTTCCGGTGTCGGTGGCCGACACCCTCGCCTGGGCGAAGCGGCGGTCCGACGTCGAGATCCTCGACGCGATGCCGCGCTATCTGCCCGACTGGGCGAAGGTGATCATCAGGATTCCCGGTGCCCGCGAGATTGTGACCTGGAACCTCGCGATGGTGTTGCGCAAGCGCTGAGCCGCCGGGCCGCGCGAGTGTCGGTCCGGCGGCTCCGGGCCGGCGGCTCAGAGGAGTCGCAGCTGCTTGCCCGGTGCCGGCCGGCGCGGCCCGCGCCGCCCGCCCTCGGCCGGGACGCCCTCAGCCGGGACAGAGGACAGCAAAGCCAGCCTGATGTCTGCAAGAAACGGTGAGGGACGGGTCGTCACGACCGACCCGGCGCGCCGCCGGCTGGCCGCCGAGGTGAGGACCAACCGATGCCTGGCCCGGGTGACGCCGACGAAGAAGAGTCGGCGCTCCTCCGCCTCGGCGTCCTTCGTGCCGGCGCCGGCGGTTCCATCGGCGGTTCCGTTGACGCCACCACCCGGCGCCTCACCGCCCGGGGTCCCACCGCCCGGCGCCTCACCGGCCGGACCGAAGCGCATCGGCAGCAGCCCGTCCTCACAACCGACGATGATGACCAGGCCGTATTCCAGACCCTTGCTCGCGTGCAGGGTCAGCAGCGAGATCCGGTCCGCCCTCGGGTCCAGCCCGTCGACCTCGGCGGCGAGCGTGACCGACGTGAGGAAACCCGCCAGGTCGTTGCCGGCCGCTGCGGCGGCCGGTGCGAGCAGCTCCACCGCCAGGCGCAGCTCGGCCTCGGTCGGCACCCGTCCGCCGGAGAAGCCGGGAAACCCGTCGGACGGCACGGCGCCGAGCTCGCTTCTCCTCGCCTCGGCGAGATCGGTGGCCCGTGCCGCCGCGTCGCGCAGCAGACCCGACACCGGACGCGGGACGCCGGGACCCGAGGGATCCATGGTCGTCAGGTCCTGCAGCAGGGCGAGCAGGTCGGCGACCGCGGGAGCGTCCGCGAGCGGGAGATGAGAGCGCCGCTGGAACGGGAAACCGCGGGTGGCCAGCGCTTCCATGATCGGCTCGGCCTGGCGGGCGGTCCGGTAGAGCACGGCGATGTCCGCGAAGGAGAACCCCGCGTCGACCGATCCGTCCACCCCCGAGTCCAACGCGTGGAACGAGGTACCGCCGAGCGCCGCGTCGATCGTGTCGACGACGGCGATCGCCTCCTCGGCCTCACTGCGGTAGCGCCGCAGCAGCACCGGGCCATCGCCCTCGGCGCCCCGCACGGCGGTCAGGGTCCGGTCCGGGACCAGACTCGCGGGCGCGATCACATCGAGCGCCGTCCGCACGATGGTGCGGGTGGATCGGTAGCCGCGGGTCAGGGCGACCGGGCGGGCACTCGGGTAGTCCTGCCCGAACCGCAGGAAGAACCGGACGTCCGCACCCCGGAAGCTGTAGATAGCCTGGTCCGGGTCGCCGATCACGCACAGGTTGGCCGTGGGGGGACACAACAGCCCCAGCAGGCGGTACTGGAGTTCGTCGGTGTCCTGGTACTCGTCGACCCAGACGTGGCGCCACCGCCGCTGGTAGTGCTCGGCGAGATCCGGGGACGACCGCAACAGGGTCAGCGGCAGGGTGATCAGATCGTCGAGGTCGACCATGTCCCGATCGCGCAGGGCGGCGTCGTAACGGGCGAGCGCCCCAACCAGGTCGTGGTGGCGGATCGCCTGGCCGAGCGCTCGGTGCCGCTTGAGCTCGGCGACACCGGCCGCCACCCGCCGGCGCGTTCGGGCGTCGCCCTCACCGTGCAGTGCCGCGGCGATTAGCTCCACGCGCACCGCGTCGTCCGCGACCTGGACCTGCGGGCCCCGGGCGAGTTTCGCGTGCTGCTCACGGATGATCGTAAGCCCGAGGCCGTGGAAGGTCGTCGCGAGCACCCGTCCCGCGGCGTCACCCAGCAGGCCGGCGAGCCGTTCGGCGAGCTCCCCGGCCGCACGCCGGGTGAAGGTGACCGCCAGGCACTCCCCGGCCGGCACCCCGTGCTCAGCGACCCGGTGTGCGATCGCGTGGACCAGCGTACGGGTCTTGCCCGTTCCCGGTCCGGCGAGGACGAGCAGCGGACCGGACAGGTGCGAGGCGGCCAGCCGTTGCTCGGGATCCAGCCCGTCAAGCACCGACGGGGTATCGCCGGAAACCGGCGTGAACAGCTGGCTGTCGGCCACCGCGGCATCCCCCGGCACCACCGCGGCATCCCCCGGCACCACCGCGGCATCGGGTGCCGGGCGCGCCCGCGCCGCGAGCGCCTCGTCGAGGGAGGGTCCCGCATCGATCCGGTCCTGCCCACCAGCCGCGCCGGACCCAAGGTCGAACAGGGTGCCACCGTCCCGGGCGAGCTCCTGGGGTTCGAACAACCGGATGACGCCGTATTCGCCGTCGAACCCGGCCTGCCGGATCACCTCCCCGCGGCGCAGGCGACCGATTGCCTCGACCAGCTCCGGCGATCCGACCCCGGCGATGTCCGTGAGCGGTACGTCGCCGAGGATGTCGAGCTCCGGGCCCAGACGGGAGACCAACGACGTCACCTGGCCCGCGACCGCCTTGCTCTTCGGGCCCACGCCGAGAATCTCCCCGACGACCTCCGGCAACGGAACCAGCGAGGTGACGTCGGGCGCCGTGACGGGGCGGTGGCCGGGCCGCCGGTCGGCCAACGCCTCGACCCGGTTGAGGACCCCGACGGTGAGGCCGCCGCCGCAGGTGGGGCAGCGTCCGCCGACCTCCCGGGTCTGGTCCGGCGTGAGGACCACCCCGCACTTGCGATGCCCGTCGAGGTGGTACTTGCCCTCTTCCGGGAAGAACTCGACGGTCCCCGCGAAGCCGTCCCCGCCGCGCAGCGCGGCCTCGATGGAGAAGTAGTCGAGGTCGCAGGTGAACGCCGTCGCCTCCCGGCCGAGCATCGGCGGGGAGTGGGCGTCAGAGTTGCTCACCAGCCGGTAGCGGTCGAGACCGGAGATCCGCCAGAACATCTCCGGGTCCGCCGAAAGCCCAGTCTCCAGGGCGAAGACCTCGTCGGCGAGGTCGCCGTAGCAGTCCTCGACGGCGTCGAACCCGGACTTCGAACCGAGAACCGCGAACCAGGGCGTCCACACGTGCGCCGGGACCAGATAGCAGCCCGCCCCGCCACCAAGGGTGATCTCCAGCAGATCGCGGGAGTCCAGGCCCAGGATGGGACGCCCGTCCGCGGCGAGGTTGCCGATCCGAGCCAGCGCCGCCGTGATCCGTCCGGCGGCCTCCCGGTCGGGAGCGTAGAGAAGATGATGGACCTTACGGGTCCGGTCGCCCCTCTTGTAGATCGTCGAGATCTCACTAGAGATCATGAAGCGGGTCGCCGTCCGGCAGGAGGCCGGTAACGTGCGCAGCACCTCATGCTCAAGATCGGACCGCAGCCGGAACAGGCCGGGCTCGGCCGGAACCAGCTTCGTCGCGATCTCCTGAGACCAGGCCGGATGGGTGAAGTCGCCGGTGCCGACGACGGCGATGCCCTTGCGTGCCGCCCACCAGGCCAGGTGCTCCAGATCGCAGTCACGACTGCAGGCACGCGAGTACCGGGAATGAATGTGCACATCAGCGTAGAACCGTGACCTCACGGATGCGTATGTTGTCGCACCCGCCTCACCATGCCGCCGGCGGCACGCCGCAACTTCACCCGCAACCTCACCCGCACCCGCACCCCGCGGACGGGCTACCCCCTCCTGTCGCTCCGCCGGAGGAGGGCACGTCATTATGCGTAGGATGCCGGCATCCTGCCGATCTCGCGGACGGGGCGTCACAGATCGGTGGTGCCACGGATCGGGAGAGCGGATCGGGAGAACAGCGCCGACGGGAGGAAAGTCACGTGTCGACAACCGACGGACGGCGTTTCCCTCCCGGTGCGGGCGCCGGGATCTCCAGAGCGAGGTCCTGATGACGACGCAGACCGCCGGCCCCGAGCGGCATGCCGCCCTCGCGGACCGCTGTCACCGGCTGGTGCGGTTCCTCCATGAGGTCGCGGCGGCCCGGTCGGGCCGGATCCGGACCATCGAGGAGCATCCGCTCACGGTGTGGCTCGCCGACATCCCGGCCGGCGTGCCGCTGTCCGAGCACGCCGGGGCCGGCGAGGTGC
>NZ_CDWWXA010000015.1:0-30189 GCF_977971845.1 Frankia sp. CeCAU1
GTGGGGTACGAGATGGGGACGGGTTGCGGGCCGGGAAGGCGGCGCGCGTCGTGGTCTGGGCGCGGGTCCGGGGCGACGCCGGGGGCAGCGCCCAGGGGCGCAGGTTCGGGTCGGCCTCCTGGCGGACGATGCGTTCCATCAGCACGGCCATCTCGACCGGGCCGACCCCACCGGGCACCGGGGTGATCCGCTACGGGATCCCGACGGCGCTGGGGTGGATGCCGCCGGCCACCGACCCGTCGGCGCGCGGCATGAACCCGGAGTCCACAACGAGGCGCTGGTGGGCGCCGATGTGCTCGCCGATGTGCTCGCCGGTGAGCAGGTGGGCTGCCCGGTGGCGGAGACCACGATGTCGGCCTTGCGGGCGGCCCGCAGGTCGTCGTGGAAGGCGCCATCGCGGTAGTCGAGGTCCACGCGGGTGAAGGTCTGGGGCCCGCCGTCGTCATCGGGGGAGGAGAACGGCCCGTGGTGAGTGATCCAGACCAGCGATGCGGGGTCCAGGGTGGCGTAGGGCCGCATGGCCGCGAGGAACGCCACGGCGGCCCCGGCCATATCGCCGCTGATCCCGAGACGGTCGGGGTTGTCGGCCAGCTCGGACAGGACCGCGACCGGCGGTTCGGGTGCGGCGCGCAGCACCAGCCGGGCCAAGCAGTGCGCCTGCCCCCCGACGGCATGCTGCCAGGTGATCAGCGCTGCGACTCGTCTGGCCTGCACGGAGTCGAGGACCAGAGTTTGGGTGTCATCGACCATCCGATTCCCCTTTCGTCATGGCGGTCCGTCACCGTGACCGTTCCGATACATACCTGTACCAGATGCATCGGTAATTGCTCGTGGCCAAGGGAAGACAGATCGTCTGATCGACGACCTCACGTGCTGCGTCACACCTAACACTGCCGCTACAGAGAGCTACTTTGCGGCTGGTGACACGAACCCGAGTCCCGGGCCTGGAGGGCCGCATGATTCTCGCTCTCGGCCCGCGGACCCGCCGCGACCTGTGACGACCTGTGACGCCCCTCCGGTCCGGCGCCCGGAGGTGGTCTGATCGACCCATTGACCAACCATTAAGATAGATTTAGTGTAGAAGGGTGCACTGCACCCAGTGGGACACGGCTACCCAGTGGGACACGGCGGACTCACAGGTGTCCGGTTGAACCCCCACTCGTCGCCTGAACCTCGGCAAGCATCCAGCATGACGGCCTCGCTTCGCCAGACCCAGGGTCCGTTCAGGGCGCGCGCCGTCGACGGCGGCCTGTTCCGAACCGTTTTCCGCGGCCATCCGGCCGGCGTGGCCGTCATCACCGCCGACGCGGGCACGGGACCCGTCGGCTTCACCGCGACCTCGCTCGCGTCGCTGTCCGCCGAACCGCCGATGGTGGTCTTCGCCATCTCCTGCGGTGCCTCGTCGTGGCCCCATCTGCGGGTCGCGGAGACCTTCGTGGTGACCCTGTTGTCCTCCCAGCAGGAGGAGGTCGCCCGGCGCTTCGCCCGCAGCGGGATCGACCGATTCGCCTCGCCGACCCGCTGGACCAGGCTGCCCACCGGCGAGCCCCTGCTCGACGGGGGACGGGCGTGGCTGCGCTGCTCCGCCCGGCCACCCGTCGAGGCCGGGGACCATTTCCTCGTCATCGGCCAGGTCCTTGAGGCGGACACCGACCCGGAGGCGTCCCCGCTCATCTACCACGACCGGACCTTCCACGTCCTGCCGTCGTAACCCGCGGCCGGCCAGAGGAGCATGACCGGCTCAACCGGCTCGGCACCGCTCTCGACCCTGCCCTCGGCACCGCTCTCGGCATCGCTCTCGACATCGCCCGCCGAGCGGGGCTCCGGTCGCCGTGGCGCAGGCCCCGGCCGCGCATCGGCACACCACGGAACAACCCACCTGTTCAGCGCGCAGATGCGGAACTATCATGCACAGAGTTTCGTATCTGCGGATTAGATCAGCGACATGGTCCGCGGCTGCGGAAGCCGGACAACGGGTGAACGGGTGGAGGAACGGGACACGTGAGATTTCGCAGGATGAAGACGGCGGCCCTGGCGGTGCTCGGCGCCGGGCTTCTCGCGACCGCCGGATGTGGCGGCAGCGACGGCGGCGCTGCCGCGACGCCCTCCGCCACGGCCAGCAGCGCCGCGAGCGGAGCACAAGGGACCGTCAAGGTGCTCGCCGCCGCCTCGCTGACGGGGTCGTTCACCCAGCTCGGCAAGGACTTCGAGGCCGCGAACCCCGGATCGAAGGTGACCTTCTCCTTCGCCGGCAGCTCGCAGCTGGCCCGGCAGATCACCTCCGGCGCCCCGGCCGACGTGTTCGCCGCGGCGAGCCCGGCCACGATGAAGACCGTCACCGACGCCGGCGACAACGTCGGCGCGCCCAAGGTCTTCGTCCGCAACCAGCTCGTCATCGCCGTACCGAAGGGCAACCCGAAGGGCATCACCGATCTGCCCGCCCTGACCAAGCCTGGGGTGAAGGTCGCGCTGTGCGCCGAGCAGGTGCCCTGCGGAGCCGCCGCGAAGAAGGCGCTCGCCGCCACCGGGGTGAACCTGACCCCGGTCACCCTGGAGCAGGACGTCAAGTCCGCGCTGTCGAAGGTCGCCCTCGGTGAGGTCGACGCCGCGCTGGTCTACCGCACGGACGTCAAGGCGTCGGCGGGCAAGGTGGACGGCGTCGAGTTCCCCGAATCCGCCAAGGCGATCAACGACTACCCGATCGTCGCACTGAAGAACGCGCCCAACGCCGTCGGCGCCACCGCGTTCGTCAACTTCATCCTGTCCGACAAGGCGAGCACCGTGCTGGCCAACGCGGGATTCCAGGCCCCCTGACCCAGGCCCCCTGACCGAGGTCCGCCACGGCCTCCCACGGTCCGGCAAAGGACCTCGCGGCCTCGGGCCCGCGGGACGGTGTCCCCCTCCCGCGGGTTCGAGGCCGCCTCGGGGTTCGAGCTGTTCAAGATCCCTCCGGGCCACCAGGTGTTAGGCATTGCACGAACCGCTCCCTTCGGGGGCGTTGTGGCTGGCCGATGTACGGCGAGGACGAATTCGTGTTCGCCGCTCCACGCACCGGCGCCCGCGGCTACCTACTCAGTCGACGAGGGTCGCGATCTGGCTCTTGCCGCCCTTGCCGATGATCAGATCGCCTTCGAGGTGGCCTTCGAGGTGGCCTGGGACGGCGCACCGCGCCTCCAGGTCAAGGGACACCACGTCCTATCAGATCCAGCCCTGTGACTGGATCCACACGTGGTGCACTGACCTATTGAGACCGCGCAGAAACACGCCATTAATGCTACACAATGCAACAGATGGTTACGCGGAAATGCTCAGTAACGTGATCGACGTCGATACCACGCCTGGTGAGCAGTTCCTCGATATCCCGAGCGGACCAGGCCAATCGCGAGTACCGTCGGAATCTTGCGAACTCTGGCACCGGCACCGACGGCCCGACGGCGCGGAGACATATCGGTCGATCATGCCGACCACTTCCACCGGCCCTGCCGTAACAGACCCGGCTCGGCCAATAGGGAGACGGAGCGGCGCTTCGCGTCGAGCCGTATCGCGGGTGCCAGGTCCTTATGGCAACCATACCCTTACGTTAATGATTAATATGGCCTGGATGGTCGGTCGCAAAGCCGTTCGTGTTAGATATGAACGGATCTGAACGGACCGGAGCGCGGTCACGGCTCCAATACCAGTGCCCGCCCGGGAGGCGCCATGACAACACCGTCCGTCCCTGGGGCCACTGACCTGGCTGGCGCGAGGAAAGGCCTGACATGAGGAAAGGCCAGGTCACCCAGGCGGTGCCGGTGCCGGTGCCGCCGCTGCTGCGTCCCGACGACCGGTTCGGAAACGTCGTCGATCGGATCCGCACCGTCGCCGCGGTCTGCCACGACGTCGTGGCGGTCCGCGACGAACACCGTGCCGTTACCTTCGCCCAGCTCGTCGCCTGGGTGGACGTCGTCGCCGACCGCATCCTTCGGGAGCCCGCCGCGGCTGACCCGGACACGCCCGTCGCGGTGCTGTTGCCCCACGGCGCGAGCGGGATCGCCGCCGTCCTGGGCGTCATCGCGAGCGGCCGGCCCTGCGTGCCCCTCGACAGGATGCATCCCACCGACCGTCTCGCTCAGGTCGTGGGGCTGGCGGGGGCCTCGGTGTGCGTCACCGGACAGACCGGCTCCGCCGACCAGCGGGCTGCCGCCGCGCTGCCGGGGATCGTGGAGACTATCGACGTCGGCGACGAGCGCGTCGCCGACTGGTCCCCGGCGCTGGCTGACCGGGTGGCGTCGACTGCGCCGCGCCGGGCCGATACCGATCCAGCCGTGCTCATCTTCACCTCCGGGTCGACCGGAGTACCGAAGGGTGTCGTGTGGCACCACCGCGCCCTGCTGGGCATCCACTACGCCATCCAGGTCCAGGACGTGATGCGGCTGGTTCCGGGCGACCGTCTGCCGCTTTTCCTGCCCTACTCCTTCATCTCGGGGATGAACCGGACGGTCGGTGGCCTGGTCTTCGGCACCACCCTCGAGATGTACGACCCTCGGGTCCGCGGCGTCCGCGACCTGGCCGACTGGCTGCGCGCCACCCAGCCTGCCGGCATCGTGGCCACGCCAGCGCTGATCCGGATTGTGTTCGGCTGCCTTGAGCCGGACGAGGTGCTCGACGACCTCCGATTCGTCATGTCGGTCGGCGAGGCGATCTACGCCCGCGACGTCGAGTTGGCCCGCCACCACCTACCACCGGCCGCGGCGTTCCTGGTCTCCTACGGAGCCTCGGAGCTCGGCACGGCGACCTGTGCCCCGATCTGGTCGGACGACGACCTGCCCGACGGCGTGATGCCGGCCGGGCGGCCGGTGGTTGACGTCGCGGTGAGGGTGGTCTCGCCGGATGGCATCGAGATGCCGCCCGGTGAGACGGGGGAGATCGTCGTGATGGGCCACTTCATCACGGGGGGCTACTGGCGGGCGCCGGCGGCGAGCGCGTCGCGGTTCGGCATCGGGCCGGACGGCACACCCACCTACCGCACCGGAGACCTCGGGCGCATCGACGCCAGCGGCCAGCTCAGGGTTGTCGGCCGCAACGACGCGGCCGTGAAGATCCGCGGGTACCTCGTCGAGCCGATCGAAATCGAGTCCGCCCTGCTGGCGAGCTCGGATGTGCTCGAAGCCGTCGTCGTGGCCGACAGGACCACGCAGCGGGCCCGCCTGGTCGCCTACGTCGTCCCCGTGACCGGCGCCCGGGTCTCACCGGCCTCGATCAGGCGCCTGCTACGGGCCAAGCTGCCCTCCTACATGGTGCCGGCCACCGTCATGCTGCTCACCGCACTACCGAGGACCGACCGCAGCAAGGTCGACCGACTGAACCTACCCCCCGCCGGTCCGAAATCCGGCCAGGACCCGCCCCGCGACCAGTGGGAGGAGGCCGTCGCCGGCGTGTGGGCCGCCGCCCTGCACCTCGACGACGTCGGTATCCACGACGACTTCGTCGAACTCGGCGGCGATTCCCTCATCGCCGAAGAGCTCCTCACCAGGGTCGCCGACGAACTCGGTGTCAAACTCCCCACCTCCACCGTCGCCGACGCCCCCACCGTCGCCGAGTTCACCGCCCGCCTGCGCAACGCCGGCACCGACGTCCTACGCCACCCCACCGTCGTCCCGCTGCGCACCACCGGCAGCGGCGGGCCCCTCTTCTGTTTCTGCGGCGCCGGCGGCCTCGCTGTCGGCATGCTTGGCTTCGCCCGCCACTTCGACGGCGAACGCCCCGTCTACGGCGTCCAAGCCCACGGCCTCGAATACCGCGGTCTCCCCGACTGGTCCATCTACGCCGCCGCTCGCCGTCACGCCCGCACCCTGCGCCTACTCCAACCCGCCGGCCCCTACTACCTCGCCGGCCACTCCTTCGGCGGCCTCGTCGCCCTCGAAACCGCAAGACTCCTCACCGAGGCCGGCGAGCACGTCGAACTGCTCGTCCTCATCGACAGCTTCCTGCCCGACACGTCCTCCGGCGTCTTCGCGGGAGGAGTACAGCCCTCTCAGCTTCCAGTTCCGGGGGGCCCGACCAGGAGCTCGAATCCGGCTCCAGCCTTGGACCGTGCGGGGGGATCGGCTATGGGCCCGGCGCGCGCGGGGGCTGCCGCACGGGTCCTGCTCGGCTGGGCCCGGCAGGCGGCCCAACTCCCGTTGGCTGGCGTCGTTCAGTTCAAGGGCATGAACCAGTACGACGTCTTCTACAACCAGTCGCGGGTGCTCACGAGGTTCTACCGGCCCAAGCCCTGGAACGGGCGGGCGCTGGTCTACCTGGCTGCCGCCTCGCCGCCGCACCGTACGGAGGCCTGGCGCCCGCTGCTGACCGGCGAGACGACCTACCGCACCGTGGGCGGCGACCACGACACCGTGCTGCGCGAACCCGTCGTAAGCGAGATCGCGGCCGGCATCCGGGCGGTCCTCGCTGGCTGTACCGGTTCCCGCAAGGCGTGAACGGCTGCCGCTTGAGTGCTTCCGGAGTGACTGGCAGTCCTGGCGACCGGGAGAACGCGGTCCCGTGGCCAGGCCGACAGCGAAAGGTCCGTGTTCGTGAGGGTGCAGGACGCAATCAATGTCGAGGACTTCCGGGAACTGGCGCGCCGCAGGCTTCCCCGGGCGGTTTTCGACGCCATGGAGGGCGGCGCCGGCGACGAGGTGTCGCTCAGGCGTAACCGCACGGCGTTCGACCGCATCGAGTTCCGCCCGCGGCCGCTCGCCGACGTCGCCACACGAGACCTCTCGACTACCGTGTTCGGCGAGCGGCTGTCGATGCCGATCATGCTGGCGCCCACGGGCGCGGGCCGCCTCGCGCGCTCGTCCGCGGAGATCGCTGTGGCGAGGGCCGCGGCGCGGGCGGACATCGTGTACATGCAGAGCACCGTGGCAGCCTTCCCGCTCGAGGATGTCGCCGCGCGCTCGACCGGCACGCTGTGGTATCAGCTCTACCTGCCCCCCAACCGCGCCGAGGTCGGGAACCTCGTCCGGCGGATCGCGGCGGCGGGTTACCGGGCCCTGGCCATCACCATCGACACGCCGGTCCTGGGCAACCGTGAACGCGACACCCGCAACAAGCTCATGAGTCGGCCGCCGCATCCCAAGATGCTGCTGCAGGGGGCCAGCAAGCCGGCGTGGGCGACCGATTTCATCCGCGGCAAATTCGACTTCATGGGCAAATTCGACTTCATGCGCGGCCAATTCGGCGCCGGCCGTCCCGGCGGCCCGTCCCGGCTAAGCCTCAACCAGACCCGAGCGACAATCAAATCGTCGTCGGACTGCGTCACCTGGGAGGACGTCGAGCGGATCCGGTCGTTGTGGGAAGGCCCGTTGCTCCTCAAGGGCCTGATGCGCGGGGACGAGTGCGACCGGCTCGTCGAGCTGGGCGTCGACGGTGTCGTGGTCTCGAACCATGGCGGGCGGCAGTTGGACGGCCTCCCCGCGACCATCGATATCCTGCCGGAGGTGGTTGACGCGGCGGCGCGCAGACTCACGGTGTTCCTCGACGGAGGTGTCCGGCGAGGCAACGACGTGGTCAAGGCGCTGGCCCTCGGCGCCGCGGGGGTCTTCGTGGGTCGGCCCTACCTGTACGGCCTCGCCGCGGGCGGCGAGGCCGGTGTCCTACGGATGATTGAACTGCTACGCGTGGAATTCGACCACGCGATGGCGCTGCTCGGCGCCGCGACCGTGGCGGACCTCGACCGCAGCCTCGTCTCGGGCGCACGTATCCCCAGCACCCTCTCACCGTCGACGCGATAGGCCATGCCTGTCGACGGCCGAACTGGGCTGCTTGGCGACCTTCCGTCACCGCCTGCTACCTTAACGGCATGCTCTCCGTGTCGTGGCAGGGACCCGGCACCGCCGGTCTCCGGACAGCCGTCAGCGAACGTTCGTATGCCAGAGGTGTGCACTACGCCCAGCAGAGCGCGGTTACGAGGATCGACTGGGACCCCGACGAGAACACCCTCCAGGGCCGGGTGCGTGGAAGCGGCGGCGAGGTCTACGCGACGAACGCGCAGTTCTCGGGTGACGGTCCGTCCTCTTGGACGTTCCAGTACGGCTCGTGCACCTGCCCGGTGGGCGCCGACTGCAAGCACGTCGTGGCACTGGTGCTGACGGCCACGACAGGCGCGACGGCCACGGCGAGCGCGGCAACGGGTGCGGCGGCGGCCCCCGGCCCATCGGCGCGGCGGTCCGGGTCCTCCCCGCGGTCGGCTCGGCCCCGGCAGGCTCGGCCCCGGCCGTCCCGGTCGGCTGCCTGGACCGAGGACCTGGGAGAGCTGCTGGGTTCCTCGCCCGCCGTCGGCGGCGGCCATGGCGGGGCCGGCGGGACGACGCCGTTGGCCGTCGAGCTGAGCTTCACGGCGGATCCGCCGGCCCACGGCGGCGGGTCCGAGCTGGGCCTGCGGGTCACGGCCCGGCTGGTGCAGCCGGGCCGGAACGGCTGGGTCAACGCCATCGGGTGGGACGCCCTCAACGCGGCGTACCAGACCCGCGAGTACCAGCAGCCGCAGGTACGGCTGCTGCAGGAGTTCTTCGCCGTGTACCGGGCCCATGAGGAGCGGTACGGGTACTCGTACTACTCCTCCTACTCTTCCGGCGGCGCGAAACGACTCGATCTCTGCGCGTTCGAAAGCCGGCAGCTCTGGTCGATGCTCGACGAGGCCGAGGCGGTCGGCCTCCGGTTCGTGCATGCCCGCAAGAAGCTCGGCGACGTGAGCCGGTACGGTTCCGCGGAGCTGTGCCTGAACGTCACCCAGGACGAGAGCACGCAGTCGCTGGTCGTGGCTCCTCTGCTCCGCCTCGGCGGGACGGCGACGGACGCCGCCGTGTTCTCGTTCATCGGCCGCGACGGCCACGGCGTCGTGTACGTCGACCGGGCGGAGGTCCTGGCCTCCGACGACCATCGGGACTGGCACGTCCGGCTCGCGCGGCTCGCCCAGCCGGTGCCGCCACGGCTGCAGCGGATGGCGGTCGGGAACGGGAGCCTGCGGGTGCCCCGCAGCGAGGAGTCCCGCTTCCGCGCGGAGTTCTACCCGCGCCTGCGGCGCCTGGCCCCCGTCGTGTCCAGCGACGGTTCCTTCGAGCCGCCGGAGGTGCCGCCGCCGGCCCTGGTGCTGCACGCCTCCTACGGCGATGACCACGAGCTCGACCTCAGCTGGGGATGGGCCTACGAGGTCGGCGGCGAGCGGATCCACGTGCCGCTGTACGTGACCGAACCGGACGGCACCGAACCGGACGGCACGATGCTGCCCGCCGCGACGCCGCCCGCCGCGGAACCGGACGGGTTACGGGATCCGCGCCAGGAGCAGGACGCGTTGCGGGACGTGCTGGCGGCGCTGGATCTGCCCTCCGGCACGGCCGCCCTGCTCGCCGGTGAACAGGGTTCCGGTCTGCGGCCACGGATGCGGCTGCGCGGCGTCGACACGATGCGCGCGACGACGGAGCTGCTCCCGTTGCTGGCGGACCGGCCCGGGGTGGCCGTCGAGGTCAGCGGTGACCCCGCGGCCTACCGGGAGGCCGGCGACTCGCTGCTCATCGGCCTGTCCACCGACGACGTGGTGGGCGAGACCGACTGGTTCGATCTCGGGGTCACCGTCACCGTGGAGGGCCGGCAGGTGCCGTTCACGGACGTCTTCCTGGCGCTGAGTCAGGGGCAGTCGCACCTGCTCCTCGCCGACGGCGCCTACTTCAGCCTGCAGAAGCCCGAGCTACAGTCGTTGCGGCGGCTGATCGAGGAGGCGCGGGCGCTGCAGGACTCACCCGGCGGTCCGCTGCGGATCAGTCGGTTCCAGGTCGGGCTGTGGGAGGAGCTCGCCGGGCTCGGTGTGGTCGAGCGCCAGGCGCGGTCGTGGCGCCAGCAGGTGACGGGGCTGCTGGAGCTGGGTGCCGAGGGCCAGCTCGAACAGGAGCCGCCGGCGACGCTCGCGGCGACGTTGCGCTCCTACCAGCTCGACGGTTTCCGGTGGCTGGCGTTCCTGTGGAAGTACCGGCTGGGCGGGGTGCTCGCCGACGACATGGGCCTGGGAAAGACGCTGCAGACGCTGGCGCTGGTCTGCCACGCCCGGCAGGCCGATCCCGAGCTCGCGCCGTTCCTCGTCGTCGCGCCGACGAGCGTCGTGTCGAACTGGGCCGCGGAGGCGGCCCGGTTCGCGCCCGGACTGCGAACGGTGGCGATCCGCGACACGCAGCGGCGGCGTGGCGAGGCCCTTGACGAGGCGGTGTCGGGCGCCGACCTGGTGATCACCTCGTACACGCTCTTCCGCCTCGAGCACGAGGAGTACGCGAGCCTGGCCTGGTCGGGCCTGATCCTCGACGAGGCCCAGATGATCAAGAATCACCAGGCGAAGGCCTACCGGTGCGCCCGGCTGCTGCCGGCGCCGTTCAAACTGGCCGTCACCGGGACCCCGATGGAGAACAACCTGATGGAGCTGTGGTCGCTGCTGTCGGTGGCCGCGCCCGGCCTGTTCCCGAACCCGATCCGCTTCCGCGACTACTACGCCCGGCCGGTCGAGAAGCAGAACGACGTCGAGCTGCTCGCCCAGCTCCGACGGCGGATCAGGCCGCTGATGATGCGCCGCACCAAGGAACAGGTGGCGCCCGAGCTCCCGCCAAAGCAGGAACAGGTCCTGGAGGTGGACCTGCACCCGCGGCACCGCAGGCTCTACCAGACCTATCTGCAACGGGAACGGCGGAAGGTGCTGGGCCTGGTCGACGACATGAACCGCAACCGCTTCACGATCCTGCGCTCGCTGACCCTGCTGCGCCAGCTCAGCCTGCACGCCGGCCTGGTGGACGACCACCACGCAGACCTGCCGTGCGCCAAGATCGACGCTCTGTTCGAGCAGCTCACCGACGTTGTCGACAGTGGTCACCGGGCCCTGGTCTTCAGCCAGTTCACCGGATTTCTCGGCAAGGTACGCGAACGGTTGTCCGCCCTCGGTGTGGAGCACTGCTACCTCGACGGCCGGACCCGCGACCGGTCCACCGTGCTCAAGCGGTTCAAGACGGGGTCGGCCCCGGTTTTTCTCGTCAGCCTGAAAGCCGGCGGGTTCGGCCTGAACCTGACCGAGGCGGACTACTGTTTCCTGCTCGATCCGTGGTGGAATCCCGCGACCGAGGAACAGGCGGTCGACCGGACGCACCGCATCGGGCAGTCCCGCAACGTCATGGTCTACCGCCTCGTCGCCCGGGACACGATCGAGGAGAAGGTGATGGCGATGAAGGACCGGAAGGCGCGGCTGTTCTCCAGCGTCATGGACGACGGTGACGTGTTCAGCTCGACGCTCGACGCCGACGACATCCGCGAGCTGTTCGCCTGACGCCCCCGGACCGCCCCCTGCCTCGTGGCCGGTGGCCTGACGGGCGCGGGCGGGTTCACCCGGTTCCAGCGGTTCGCCTGGTTCCACCGATGGGCGCCCATCGGGGCCTGTGGCCGGGCCGTCGACCGGCAGTTAGGCGAGGTCAGGGCGTCGGCGCCTGTCAGGGTGACGACGTCGGGTTCCACGCACCGGGGCGGACCTCTACGGTGATGCCTCGTGCGGGTCATCTGGGCGGCGTTGGCCGCGATCGTCGTGTCCGTCGGGGTACTGACCGGCTGCAATGCGTCCCCCGCGGCGGACGCGGCCGCGGGGGACGCGGCCGCGGGGGACGCGGCCGCGGCGGGGACATCGGTGAGCACGTCGGCGGTGCCGATCGCGGCCGCCGGGGAGTGCGGGGGCAGGGTGACCGACCTCGCCGGGGTCGAGAAACTCCTCTCCGAACCGGTCGGCTGCCCGGGCGGCACGAACAGCTTCTGGCACGGCGAACTCGGCGACGCGTGGACACCACCGCGGTTCGTCCCCTACCGGGACGGCCAGGTTCCGCAGGACGCCTGCGGCGCGCAGGTGAACGATCCCAAGCAGTTCGCGGACAACGCACTGTACTGCCAGCTCGACGACACCGTCGCCTACAGCGTCGACTTCATGACGGAGCTGTTCCAGGCGGGTGGAGCGTCCTACCCGCTGTTTGTGATCATGCACGAGCTGGGCCATCGGGGCAACCGGATCGGCGGGACGATCGGCGTGGTGTCGCGCGCGGAGGAGAACCAGGCCGACTGCTTCGCCGGCCGCCAGGCCAAGAGCGCGCACGACGCCAAGCGCATCGCGTTCACCGACGCGCTGCAGGGCGCGCTGCTGTTCTACAGCATCGGCGACACCCGCGACAGCGGCTGGTTCGACCAGGAGGCGGCCTCCGCCCCCGGCGCCCACGGCACCCCCCGTCAACGCGCCCAGGCCTTCTCCTTCGGCTACCTGCGCGACAGCGACACCTGCCACCGGCTCGGCCAGTCCAAGAGCGGAAGCGTGCCGCTGTTCTGACCCAGATACGCCAGTAGTGGTGGCAGGCGCGGATCTTCGGTAGGTCTGAGGTGATGTGAACCTGGCTGGCCCGGTTGATCGCTTCGTCGCCGTCGCCCAGTTCGACTGCGGCAGCGACGACGTGCACGCCGGTGTTGGCCGGGCCGAAGGCGGGGAGTGGTTGGGTAGGGAGCTGGCGCGGTGGCGGGTGACCGCTCCGTTTCCAGCTCCCTCCCGTCGATTCCGTGCATGCGGTTCTCCCGCACACGGCTCACCGACGTCTTTCACCGCCGGCATTCGGTGATCTCCAGGGGCGGTTCGGTCTGGGAGCAAGGACGGTCCCGTCGACCCCATGGACGCACACACCAGCAAGGCCCCGCGACTGTCGGACCCTCAGCGCCCCGCCCAGTCAAGTCGGCACGCAGCCTCAGCAGGCCAGCACATCTGGTGTGAATCCAGTCACATGGCAGGATTTGGTAACAGGGTTCCCCGATCCGAAGGATCGTTGCGTGGCACAGCATTGACAGTGGGTGATCATGGAGAGGTTGCCGGGGTTGCTGTTGCGCTAGCCTCGGACCTTCACCGGATTGATCGTCTGTTGGTGGAGATAAGCGGGAAAGTGCTTCTGAGCAGGGCGGATCGTGCTTGCTGAGGGCCCGATCGATCCCGTATCGAGGCGCGCCTTCGCGGCAGGCCAGGGCGAGTCCCAGGCATGGATGGTTTGTCTCGTCAGTCCAGGATCTGGAGATGTTCGCCAGTTCGCCGATGCGGACGTCGGTGTTGTACCAGGTCAGCAGCCTGTCGATCATCTCCTGGATAGGGGATCGGTCTTCCCGGCGGTGTGGGCGACGACGAGGGTGTTGACCTCGTGGAGCAGATCAATCAGCCGGCTCCCCCACTTCTGGGCGCCCGGCGTGAGCTCGCCCTTTAACCTCCGACTGTCACGTTGCGTGATATCTGCTGGTGTTGTGGGGTGGTTCGGCGTGTCCTCGTGACGTGGAACGATCTTCGGAAGATCGTGCTCTCGCCAAAGAAGCCGTGATCGAACCGAAGGTCGTGATGGGCAGTGTGCAGGACGAACCAGGACGCGTCGAGGCTCTGGGGAGGCTGTGTCGCTTCCGGCCGGAGTTCTATGGCTGTCTGGTCCACCGCGCGGACGCGCTGTCCGAGGTGACGGACGCGGTGCTGTGCACCGACGGCCCGGTCCGGAAGCCAGACCAGCCGTCGAGGATCCCGGTGCCATGGGGGGAGGGCGGCTGTGCCGTCACGGGCCGCGTCGTTCACGAGACGGCGCAGATCGGCGAGGCGGCGGTGGGCGGCCCGGTCGAGGCGAGGCCGGCCAAGCGCGGTGCGATCACCGTTGGCGAGTGTGCGTGCCGCCGTCGCCGCCCTCAGCGAGGCCACGACCAGCCGCTGGTCCGGCTCATGGGCCGCGGTCAGCGTGGCGAGGACCAGGTCGCTGTCGGCGGCGAAGACATCCTCGGCTGCCTCGATCGCCGACGGGCCGCCGTAGCGTTCGATCTCCTGGTCGTAGGGCTCGACGCTGAATCCGTAGGCGAGAGCGTCCGTCACCAGGCGCGCGCCCCATTGGGAGACTTCGGGCAGGAGTTTGCCGCCGAGTACGGCCGGGGCCCCGTGGAAGCGGACCCGCAGATGGGGGTCGAGGGCCTGGGTGCGGTAACGCAGCCAGAACCAGCGGTCGAACATGCCGCGCGTGCGCGGGAGGAGCCTGGCGAGGTCGGTGAGGATTTCGTCGTGCTGGGCCGCCGGTGCGCCGATCGCGAGCGACAACCACGGGCCTCCCGGCAAGTAGTGCCCGGCCCTCGCTGGCCGGGGCAGCGTGATGCTCGGACGAGTCGGGGCCGGCGGGGGCGCCGTGGCGGCGAGCGGGATGACGAGTTCGAGTAGATGGCGTCCGGACCGTCCGGTGACGATCACGGTCGGAGGCGGCGGGACGGTGGAGGTCTGCCAAGAGCGCAGCTGCGCCGGCCAGGCCGCGGTGTCGCGCGCGGCGAACGACCTTCGGAAGTCCGTCAGCGGCCTCGGCAAGCGCCACCGCGCAGGGGCGAGAATCGTCGACCGGTACCGCACCCGTGGCTGGAACGCGCTGTCACGCAGCGACCCCCAGGAGAACAGGCGCCACGGGCGGCACCACCTGGCGGCGGCGGGTCGGTGCCGGGCAGCGCGAGCGCGGCAACGGTGGCATCGTCCAGGATGATTTCAGTCCGGCCGTGGGCGGTCGCGTCACCGAGCAGAGCGGCGAGGGCCGCGAGGCGTTCCACGGGCGTGTCCGCGGGTTCGATGCTGGTCTCGATGCCCTCAGCCCCCAACCCGATGACCGGATCGATGACATCGACGAGCGGGACGAACCGGCCGTGGCCCCACCGATCGACGAAACGGGCGTGGTAGGCGGCGAGCGTGGGCTTGGTACAGCTCATCATCCACATCACGCTGACGGCCTCGGCGGCGTCCTCCAGCAGCGCGCGCGGCACGGTGACGGCCGCGTCGGCGGCGACGTCCACGCACAGCGGGTTGTCCTGGCCGCAGATGCGGGCAGACGCCTCCCGCGCGGTGCTAGTTCATCCAGCCACGAATGACCGGGTTCAGCCACCCCGCGAGCGCCGCGACGTCCTCGGTCGTGCGCAGGTTGATCCGCCATCGACGGATCTCGTCCCCCATCTTCTTGAGGGCCTTCCGGCTCACCGCTGACAGGAATACCGTGAACATCTGCCATATTTCGGACCCGACTTGTTCACTCGTCTCTTCCCAGGCATACGCCTGGTTACTCGAAGAAATCGCCTGGATGAGCTTGCCCCTTCGCTCCACCCCCATTACAGGGACTTCACCACTACACTCCCTAACTTCATCAACTGGGTGGACTGGTGCACGGCCGCGGACACCGGCGCCGCGCTGCTGCGGCGGGTGAAATCGAACCTGCGTCTACCCCACACCCCGGAAAGAACCCCGGCGCCGCACCGGTCACATCCACCGGATCATCTGGTCACGATCCGTTCCCCTGGTCACGTCGCACCGACCGAGACGGCCAGCGCCGGACGGACCGGGGCGGGCAGCCATCCCGCTCCGGGCCGGTTCGGCACCTGACGCCAGCCCAGGCCGGGCACGAGCAGGGCCAGCTCCCCGGAGGGACGCCGGGCCAGCGGGATCCGCTCCTCCCAGCGTGCCGCACCGGCTCCCGTCGGCACGGTGAACCCGACGACGAGCTCGTCGGGCAGCGTCGCACCGGCGACGCCGAGCTCGTCCGGTCCGAGCGGAGTGCCGGTCGTCACTGTGAAGATGTGCGTAATCCCGGGAGCGTCCGCGGGCCCGAACTGGACGGTTCTGGTCGTGGCACCCAACCGGATGTACAGGGTGCCGCCAGCACCACCAGCACCACCAGCACCACCAGCACCACCGGGATCGCGCGCCGTCACCTGGACACGGACACGGTTGCCGGCGACCTGGCGCAGCGCGGTGAAGGACCCGAAGTAGCTCGCGGGCGCGGCCGGGTCGACGATCTCGTCGGGGCGCAGCCGGTAGACCGCCCGGCCCGGCATCCGGTCGGGCAGGGTGGCCGTGCCGGCACCGATGTCGGCGGCGTACAGCACCGGCCCGGCGAGGTCCGGGGTGTTCCGCAGCATCTGGTACGGCACCTGGGTGTAACGGCTCGGGACGCCGGGCGTCACGACGACCACCGCCGGGGCCGGGTAGCGGTCCGGCAGCAGCGCGTCAAGGAACGCGTTGCGGTCGTTCACCCATCGCTGGCCGGCGACCTTGTCCGGGATCGCGTCCACAGTGAGGAGGATCAGGCCTGCGGCGGCGAGGACCGCGATGACGGGTCCGCGCAGAACGGGTCCGCGCGGGACGGTCCGGGCCGGCGGAGCGCCGGTGCCGGGCCACGGGGAGAACCACCGTTCGCTCATGGACCACACCCGGCGGGCGCCGTCGGCGGCGAGAATCATGATCGGGGCGAACGCGGCCAGATGGTAGTGCGGACCGAGACCGTTGAGCAGGCCCGGCATCGCGAACGCCGAACCCCACCAGAAGAAGTAGCCGCCACCGACGGCGGCGACGATGACGACCAGCAGGACGCGCTCGGGACGGCGGTGCGCCCGCAGCGCGCCGAAGATCGCGAGTACGAGGACCGCGACGCCCCCGAACACCCAGCTCGGGGCCGCCGCGACGGTGCCGTGCAGGGCCTCGAGGGCGAGTCGGCGGGTGAACAGAAACGTCGGCTCCGAGGGCAGGATGCGACGCGGCCCGAAACCGAAGCGGTCCAGCGGATCGGAGGCCGACAGCGGCGCCCGGAACGCAGAACCGGTCACCCGCCGGCAGTATGCCAGGAGCACGACAACGAACGGCGCCAGGCCGGCGAGTGCCCAGGCGGTTCGGTGCGCCACGGCACGCATGAACCGGCCACCCGCGGACCGGCCACCCGCGGACCGCCACAGCCGCGCCAGCACGAACACCACGACGGGAACGGCGACGATCACCGCGTCGAAGGGCCGCAGGAGCAGGACGAATCCCAGGCCTGCCCCGCCGCCGATGAGCGACAGCCGCGCCCCGGTCCGGCCGCCACGCAGCAGCGCCGCGCACGCCAGGGTCAGCGTCGCGGCTCCGCACGCGTAGGCGAGGGGCAGCGAGGTGTGTACCAGGACGAGCGGGGACAGCGCGACGAACACCGCCGCCGTGACCGCGGTGACCGCGTCGTCGAAGAGCTCGCGGGCCAGCCGGTACGTCCCGGCCACCCAGCCTGCCGCCACCAGGGCCGGGGCGACGGCCATGGTGGCGAACAACGCCTGGGACGCTGCGAGCAGCGCCGGCCACCCGGGCAGGTACTTGGTGAACACCCGCCCGTCGTGCTCCCCGGTCAGCCAGGGCCGGAAGAACGGCTCGACGGTGGTCGCGTCCAGGGTGAGGCGGCCGTCGAGCAGCATGCGCGCCTGCAGGACGTAGGCCGCCTCGTCCGCGTCACCCGAGCCGTGCCGGTACAGCGTCGCCTGCAGGACCAGGCTGACGACAAACGAACACCCGCAGATGGCCGCGACGATCAGCGCCGGCGTGCGGCCCGACCGGCGGGCCCGGCGGCGGGCCGCCGTCGACCCGCCGTCCATCTGATGGACCGGCTTCGACGCACACCGACACGGCATAACAGACAACGGCATAACAGACATAAGCGTAGACAGCCGGTAACTGGCCACGACTGCCGGGTACCAGGTCACCGGGTTCCGGTCACCGGCGGGTCCCGACGTTGACAGCGGGTCAGCGCGGCCCGATGCCGGGCGGGACGGCGTCACCCCGGGAGGCCCGTCGGGCCCAGCGGTAGGCCTCCTTCTCGCTGCGGGAAACGACCACGTCACGCTGCCGCGGCATGACCACGTCACCCTGCCGCGGCGCCTCGCAGACCGTCAGCCGGACATGGCCCGAGCGAGCCCGCGGCATGCGCAGCACCCGGCCGGCGGCGTGCGCGGGCGGCCTGCGCGACGCGACGAGGTAGGAGTACTTCTCGTCCTCGTACCCGAGCGCACCGTCCTTCATCGCCCGGTGCAGTGCGCTGCGCTCGACCCGCCGGCCGAAGTGGCACCAGTCCCCCGCCGTCATCGGGCAGTCGTCGTCGGCAGGGCAGGGCGCGGTGATGGTCGCGCCGGTCTCGACGAGCGCCGAGCGCGCGGCGCGGATCCGCGCGAAGCCGGCCGGGGTTCCCGCGTCGATGATGACCAACTCCGCCGCGGTGGCCCGCCACCACGCGGCCACGGCTGCGGCCCGGTCGCCGTCGGCGAGCTCGCCCAGCACATAGGCCGCCACTGTCAGGTCGGCCCGGTCCACGCCGTCGCCGGGCGGGGTGAGCACGGACGTGCGCTGCCAGGTCGCGCTGCCCAGCGCCGGCGCGCCACCGCGGCGGGCCAGCCGGCGACCGACGTCGATCATCAGCGCGGACCGCTCGACCAGGACGGCCCGGGTCACGCCGGGGAAGACCGCCAGCGCGGCCCAGGTCGCCGTCCCGGGACCCGCGCCCAGGTCGAGGACGGACCCGGGCCGCCAGTCCGGGCGGCGCAGCGCCACCTCACCGAGAACCGCGCGGGTGACCGCCAGCGTCGCGGGCAGTCGGGCGGCGAGGTAGGCCCGGACGTGATCCGCCGTCAGCTCGCCGTCACCCGGTGTGGCGGCGTTCGCGCGATACCGGTCGGACAACTCCCGGTAGGCACGGGACATCGCCCGCGCCGGCGGGGTCCCCACGGACGCGCCCGTCTCGGCCGCGACCGCGGCGAGCAGACCGGCCACCACACCCTCGCGTCCCTC
This sequence comes from Frankia sp. CeCAU1, assembly GCF_977971845.1. Classification (NCBI taxonomy): domain Bacteria; kingdom Bacillati; phylum Actinomycetota; class Actinomycetes; order Frankiales; family Frankiaceae; genus Frankia; species Frankia sp. CeCAU1. Next base: position 18,632 of record NZ_CDWWXA010000015.1, read on the forward strand.
GTATCCCTCGTATCCCTCGTATCCCTCGCGTCCCGACCCGTACCGCACGCTCGAAGCGTAGCCGCGGTGCCACGGCCCCGAACGAAATACGCTGACGCGAATCCCGCCCGGGGTGCCGCCGGTGCCCGTGGTGGGGGTCACGTCCAGGTCGACAACGTTGACCGACGAGCCGACCGGCGGGGCAAGCCGACGGGTCAGAGCGAGGGCCCCGCGGTGGCCGCGGGAACCAGCCCGGCCGAGACGGTGTCGATGACGGCGGTCTGCTGGTCAGACAGGTAGAAATGGCCACCGGGAAAGACCTTCAGCGTGAACGCACCGGTCGTGTGCGCCCGCCATTGTTCGGCCTCGGCCACGGTGGCCTTGGCGTCGGAATCCCCGACCAGCACGGTAATCGCCGTGCCGATCACCGCGTCCGACGGGGCAGAATACGTTTCGATCGCCCGGTAGTCCGCCCGGGTGGGCGGCAGGATCAGCTTCATCATTTCGGGGTCGGCGAGGATGCGCGGGTCGGTTCCACCAAGCGCACGGATTTCCCGCAGGAAACCCTCGTCGTCCAGGAGATGCACGGATTCGGCGCGGGAGGTCGACGGGGCTCTACGGCCGGATGCGAACAGCACGAACGGCACCGGGCCGCCCGCCGCCTCCAGCCGGCGGGTCACCTCGAAGGCGACGGTCGACCCCATACTGTGACCGAAGAACGCCAGCGGGCGGTCGGTGAGGGGACGCAGCACGTCGGCAATGCGGTCCGCGAGGGGTTCGATGGCCGTCTCGGGCCTCTCCGTCCGCCGGTCCTGGCGGCCCGGATACTGCACCGAACGCACCTCGGCGACCGGCGACAATGCCCTGGATAGCGGAACGTAGAAGCTTGCCGCGCCGCCCGCATGGGGAAAACAGACAAGCCGCGGGGCATTCTCCGGCGCCGGATGGAAACGCCTCAGCCACAGATCGACGTCACTGGACACGGCCACCGCCGCGGTCGGATACTCGCATGAGAATAGTACACCGCTCTCGTGATGGAATCGAATTATCCGGGGAATCCCTCAGTCTCCAGCTTAGGCGATGCAAGGGTTCCCGGGGCTCTTTTCGACTCGGCGTTCGACACATCACCTCCGGCAACAGGACCACTCGGTGGCGGGCGGACCGGTGTGGGAAACGGGAAAGTGCGGCGGGTTAGCAATGGCCGAGACTGTGGACCGTGACCAACCCTCCACAGTTCGGACGCCGGGCGCCGAAGCGCCGGGGCGTGGCGGGTCGTCGACGGCCGCGGCCCGCGTGCGGTCCACCACCAGTGTGGCAATCGCGGCGGCGACCGAAACGAGACCTCCGATGTAGAACCCGGCGCGGGCGCCACGGTGCTCGGTGAGCCAGCCGACGAACAGGGCACCCAGCGGCGTCGATCCCTGCAGGATCAGGGTATAGATCGCCATCACCCGGCCTCGGTACTGCGGATCGCTGCCGAGCTGGATGCGGTGGTTCGCCGCCTGAGCGAAGTAGATCGTCGCGAAGCCGGTAGGGATCAGGAGCACGGCCGCCGTGGCATAGCTGGGCGCCCAGCCGGTCACCGTCTCCAGCAGGCCGAACGCGAGCGCGGATCCGATCACCGTGCCGGCTGACGGGCGGGTGCGGCGGGCGGTCGTCACGAGGGCCGCGAGCAGCGATCCGGCGGCGAGCCCGCTGGTGAGCAGCCCGAAGGCCGCCGCGTCGGCATGAAATACCGTCCTGGCGAGCAGGGGCACGGTGAGCTGGAAGTTCAGGCCGAACAGCCCGATCGTCGCGACGAGTCCAAGCACGAGCACCAGGTCCTCCCGGCCGAGCACGTACCGCAGTCCGTCGACAACGCGGGTGGAGGTCGCCCGGCGCGCGTCGCGGTGCATCTCGGCCGGGCGCATCATCCGCAGACCCACCACCGTCGCGAGGTAGCTCACGGCGTTGAACATCATGACCGGGCCGGTACCGAAGCCGCCGATCAACGGGCCGGCGACGGCCGGGCCGGCGGCCCGGGCGATGTTGAAGTACGCCGCGCTCAGCGCCGACGCGTTGGGGAGGAGGTCGGCGCCGACCAGCTCGCTCACGAATGCCATCCGGGTCGGCATCTCGACGGCGTTCACGAGGCCGAGGCCCAGGGCGAACAGGCAGATGTGCCACAGCCGGACCGTGCCGGTTAACACCAGCAGCGACAGCGCCAGGGCGAGCAGTCCGGAGGCCAGGTTCGCGACGGTCAGTAGCCGGCGTTTGTCGTAGCGGTCCGCGAGCCTTCCGCCGTAGAGGGTCAGCAACAGCATCGGGGTGAACTGCAGGGCGGTCACGAGGCCCAGGGCTGTTCCCGAGTCGCCGCTCAGCGAAAGGACGAGCCAGTCCTGGGCCACGACCATCATCCAGGTTCCCGTCACGGACAACACCTGGCCACCCGCGAAGAGCCGGAAATTGTAGACGGACAAGGAACGGAAGGTGCCCTTGATGATGGTCTTCTCCTCGGGACGACGAAGTCATGAGGCGAACAGCGCGCCCGGCCCCACTGCCCACATCGACAATGATGGGGCGCGCGGCCGAGGCTGTCCCCGTTCTCGTGTTCTCGCCGTTGGGACTGTTCTCACCATCGGTAGCGATTCTCATCATCGGGAGCGCTGGGAAGATTCGCCCGGTCCCCGCCCAGCGTGCGAGAAGCGACGCTCACGGCGGCGCGGGCCGGTCAATGGGATGCAGGTTGCCGTCGGCGGCGTGGGCCAGGGTAAAGATGTCCACGCCGGTGGCGGCGCCGATCTCGACGATGCGCGCGGCGGCCTGCGCCATCCGGCCGCGCGGCACGGCGATGTCCTCGATGAGCACCCGGCCGAGACGCTCCAGCGCGGGTAGCGGCGCGCGGCGCGCGGCGCGCAGCGCCTCCGCCGTGGCCTCGTCCACCGACCGCCGGACCCTCTTCGCCCGCTCGGCGAGAATGCCCTCGGCGGCATCGGCCTCCTCTCCCGCGCCCGACCCGTCGGTCTGGACGAGCAGGAAGACCTCGCCGGCGGAGGCAAGGTTGCTGCCGGTGGCGGCGTCGACGGCCCGCACCGTGCGGCCGTCGAGCAGTTCGGCCACGGCCACGGCCACGACGATCCCGGCGACGCCGAGCGCGGTGACGCCGAGCGCGGTGACGGCCTCGGCGGCCTCGGCGAAGGTGTCGAAGAAGGCCGCCAGGGTGACCGTGGAGCGCGGCGCGGGCCGCAGCCGCACGGTGGCGCCGACGACCACCCCGAGAGTTCCCTCCGATCCGACGAACAACCCGGTCAGGTCGTAGCCGACGACCCCCTTGACGGTTCGCCGCCCGGTGCTGATGCGCTCGCCGTCTGCGAGGACGACGTCCAGACCGAGCACCGACTCCCGGGTCACGCCGTACTTCGCACAGCCCAGGCCCCCGGCGTTCGTCGCGATGTTCCCGCCGATGGTGGAGATGGCCGCGCTCGCCGGATCCGGCGCGTAGCACAGGCCGACCTCGCGGGCCGCCCGATCGAGATCTGCGGTGATCACGCCAGGCTCGACGACCGCGACCGCGTCGGTGACCGACAGCTCGCGGATGCGGTTCATTCCGGACAGGTCGAGCACGACGCTGCCCGCCGAGGCCGCGGCTCCCCCGGCGAGGCCGGTACCGGCGCCGCGCACCGTCACCGCTACCCGCGCCGCGCTCGCCGCCCGCAGCACCGCCTGGACGTCGGCCACCTCGCGCGCGAACGCGACGCCGATCGGCCGGCCCGCGGGCTGCCAGCCGGACCGGTCCCACCGGTGGGCGTTGACGACGGCCGGATCGGTGCTCCACTGCCCGGCCGGCAGCGCGACCGCGAACCGCGCCGGGGTCATTGCGGACCCGTGGCGACGGGCCGGTCGGGGTCGGCCGCCCAGGCCGACCAGGAACCCGGGTACAGGGCGGCGTCGATGCCGGCGACGGCGAGCGCGGCGATCTCGTGGGAGGCCGTCACTCCGGACCCGCAGTACACCCCGACCGGCCGCGCCCGCCCGCCGGCCCCGTTCCCGTCGCCGCCGACGCCGACGCCGACGCCGAGGGCCGCGAACCGGGCCCGCAGCTCGTCCCGGGGCAGGAACCGGCCACTCGCGTCGAGGTTCTCCCCCGTCGCGGCGCTCACCGCTCCCGGGATGTGGCCGGCGCGCGGGTCGATCGGTTCCACCTCGCCGCGATACCGCTCGGCCGCACGGGCGTCGAGGAGGACACCCTCGCGGGCCACCCGGGCGGCGCCGTCCGCGTCGAGCACCGGCAGCTGACCGGCGTGCAGGACGATGTCGCCGGGCGCCGAGATGATCTCGCCGGTCTCGAGCGGGAACCCGGCCTCCTGCCAGGCCGCGAGTGCCCCGTCGAGGATGCGGACGTCGGCGACGCCCGCCCAGCGCAGCAGCCACCAGGCCCGGGCGGCGGACAGCCCGCCGACCGCGTCGTAGACCACGACCGCACGCCCGGCGGTCAGCCCCCAGCGCCGGGCGGCCTGCTGGAGGTCGACGAGCTCGGGCAGCGGATGCCGCCCGGCGGTCCCGCCCGGTGCGGCGGCGAGCTCGGTGTCCAGGTCGACGTAGACCGCGCCCGGCAGGTGGCCCTCGCGGTAGTGGTCGTGCCCGTGCGGGTCACCCAGGGCCCAGCGGACGTCGAGCAGCAGCGGCGGGCCGGGCGAGAGCAGCTCGTCGTGCAGACGCCTCACGTTGACGAGGACCTCCCCGAGCGCCACGCCGGCACGTGTCCTGCCGGCATCCGGGGCCACGCCGGCAGGTGCCGGGGCCAGCAGGGCGGCGAGGTCGGCCTGGTCGAATCCGCCCGGCGGCGTGCCGGTGCGCGCCGCGGTGGCGATCCGCCGCTGCACCCCGGCGTTGACCGGTGCCGCCAGCCCGTGCAGGCGGGCCAGCAGCACGATCTCGCCGTTGAGGAAGTCCGACTCGACCGACCCGCCACGCGCCAGGCTCTGCCAGGTGGAGCTGCCCTCCCGAGAGAAGCCGGGGATCTCGTGCAGAACGAGGCCGGACAGGTCGAGCCCGTCGTCCGGACAGACTCCGGCGGTCTCCACGCCGGCCGCGGCGAACACCCGCCGCGCCTCCTCGACCAGCACGGCAGCCGCCGCGTCACGCAGCTCGCTCGGGGCGTAGATCGCGTCGAGGTTGTAGGCCAGATTGCCCAGCAGCTTGCCGGCCTTGCGTCGGTCGATGTCCGCGACGACCGCGACGGCGAACGAGGCTCGGCGCAGGTCGGCCGCGACAACCTCGGCGGTCGGGTCGTCAACGGCGCCGCGAGGGGCGCGGCCCAGGTAGAAGGCCGCCGCGAGCGGGGCCGCCGGGGACACGACCTCGCCGGGTCTCACGTGCGAGGAGGGGCTGAGGACGACCGCGTCGATCACCGTGGCGAACCGGCGCAACGCCGTACGGGCGTTCTCGATCCCGTTCTGAAGCAGCACGACGGGCAGCGCCTCCGCCGCCGTGCGCTGCGTACCGTCAACGTCAACCGGCCGCCATGCCCACTGCGCGAGCAGCGCCTCGGAGTCCTGCGACTTGGTGGCGAGGACAAGCACGTCGTCACCACGCAGGTCGACCTCGTCCGGGCCGCCGACGACGTAGAGGGGGATCCGCCGCTCGTCGGGCTCACCGCCGGGCGTGGCCGGCGGTCGGATGTAGCGCAGCCCGCCCGCCCGCAGCGCCGCGAGGTTCGCGCCCCGGGCCACGACAACGACGTCGATCCCGGCGAGCCGCAGCTCCACGGCGACGGTCGCGCCGACGGCCCCGGCTCCGATGACGATGTACCTGCGACTCATCGTGCGTACCCGCAACTCACCGTGCGTGCGTACCTGCGACTCATCGTGTGTCCTTTCCTTGGGCGGCGGCGAGTGCGGCCGCGAACCGTTGCCCGGGAATCGCGCCGAGCAGCTCGCGGGTGTGGTCCTGCGTCGGCGCGGTGAGGACGTCGGCCGCCGGAGCACTCTCGACGATGCGGCCGGCGCGCAGCACCGCGACCTCGTGGGCGAGCTGGGCCACGACGGCGAGATCGTGGGAAATGAAGAAGTAGGCGACCCCGAGCTCCTGCTGCAGCCGCAGGAGCAGGATCTGGTCCTGCACCGACACGTCGAGCGCCGAGACGGGTTCGTCGAGGAAGACCAGCTCGGGTTCGATCGCGAGTGCCCGGGCGATCGCGACCCGCTGGTGCTGGCCGCCAGAGAGCTCGATCGGCCGGCGGCCGCGGAACGCGGCGGGCAGGGCGACCTGGTCGAGCAGCTCGCGCACCCGGGCGGCGCGGCTGGCCCGGTCGCCGACGCGGAAGGAGAGCAGCGGCTCGGCGATGCTCTCCCCGACGGTGAACCGCGGGTCCAGTGAGGAGAACGGGTTCTGGTGGACGAGCTGGAACCGCCGCCGCAGCGGCCGCAGCTGCGACCAGCCGGCGGAGGTGATGTCCTGCCCGTCGAGGTGGATCCGGCCGCTGGTCGGCTTCTCCAGGCCCATCACGATGCGCAGCGCGGTGGTCTTGCCCGACCCGGGCTCGCCGACGAGGCCCAGGGTCTGGCCCGCCCGCACCGACAGAGACACCTCGTCCAGCGCCCGGAGGACCCGCTCCCCGCCCCGGGTCCGGGGCAGCCGGAAGTCCTTCGTGATCCCCTTTAGCCGCAGCAGCTCGGGAGCCGGGGGCGCCTCGGGGAAGCGCGGGACGAGGCCGCCGGTGGACGACAACGCCGGCGCCACCTCGATGAGGTGGCGGGTGTAAGGGTCGCGCGGGGTGCGCAGGATCGACGCCGGTGCCCCGCGTTCGACGACCCGGCCGCGCCGCATCACGACGACCCGGTCGGCCCGGTCGGCCGCGACGGAGATGGTGCCCGCGGTGATCAGACCGTTCGCCGGCAGCAGGCCGAGGATGGCGTTGGCCGTGATGGTCTTCCCCGAGCCGGACTCGCCGACGACGGCGACGGTCTGTCCGGGGGCAATCGTGAGGTCGACGTCTTCCACCGCCGGAGTCGTCCGCCCTCGGCGCGTGTAGGCGACGGACAGCCCGGTGAGCTCCACGATGTTCCGGCCCGCCACGGCGTCCGCCTTCGTGCTCACCGTGCTCACGGCATTCACGCGCTCACCGTGTTCACCGTGTTCACCGCGATTCACCGTGTTCACCGCTGCACCTCTTCGATCGTGCGGGCAATGTGGTTGAGGCTGAACACGACCAGCCCGACGAACAGACCCGGCAGCAGCGACAGCCAGGGGCTGGTGATGAGGAAGTTGCGCCCGTTCGAGATGAGTGTCCCCCATTCCGCCGCCGATGGCGGGGCACCGAAGCCCAGGAAGCTGAGCGAGGAGATGGCGAGCACGGCCGTCCCGAAGTCGAGGACCGCGAGCAGCGCGCCGACGGTCGTGTTCTGGGTGAGCGAGAGGCCGAAGTCGAGGTGCATCGCGTCCCAGAGGTGGCGGAAGTACTGCCCGGGCACGGGATCGTCAAGGCCGTAGCGCGCCTTCAGCGCGTGCAGCTGGGCCGGGGTGAGCTGGTGCACGTCGACCCCGCCGGCGGCGAGCTGCAACGTGACGGGGTCGCTGGGAAGGACGTGCAGGATGATGAAGGTGACCGTGTAGGCCGCCCAGAGCACGATGAGGGCCTGGGCGAACCTACCCGCGACGTAGCGGAGCATCGCGACGACCCGACCTACTTCGACAGCCAGATGTCGTTGGCGCGCAGGAAGCTCTCCGAGGTCCAGGCGAATCCCTGGACCTTCTTCGACAGCCCCACCACCTGCAGCCGGTCGTAGACCGGAAATGTCACGCCCTGGTCGATGAGGTAGTCCTGCAGGTTCGGGTAGGCGGCCCCACGCTTGTCCGGGTCGATGGTGGTGAGGCCGGCGGCGAACAGCGTGCTGATCTGCGGCGCGGTCGTCGCGTCCTCGCCGAACGTGCCGGCGTAGTGCTTGGACACGGCCCGGTCGAGCAGGGAGGCGAGCACGCTCGGGTCCGCCCGGGTCAGGTAGCTGGCAAAGAGGTCATAGCCGCCCGCGGTGGCCTGCCGGGTGAGCTGGGCCGCGGTGACGTTGGGGAACAGCGTCCCGGCGATGCCGGGCAGGGCCCGCTTCTGGATGACGCCGCCGGAGGCCTCGATGACCTCCTGGTCGGCCGAGGTGATCGGCTGGCGCGGCCAGGCGATGACGCAGTTCCGGAGGTCCGACCAGAAGGCGATCTTCAGCCGCCCGCCGGGGACGGGGGTCCCGCCCGACGCCGTGCTGCCGCCGCCATTCCCGCAGGCCGCGAGCGTGACGGTCGTGAGGACGGAGACGGCCGCTGCGGCCAGCCTTCGCGTCGTTCGGTGCCGGTGCGGGGTAGTCATCCGGCCGCTGCCCCTCGTGGCGATCAACGATCCCTGCACCATCCGCAGCCAGGCGTTGAGCACCCTGGCGCGGGTCGGGCACACGGCATGGGTGGTCGGTGAGGCAGGCCATCTCGCCGGTGTGCTGCACGCCGCCCGCGCCGGGGTCGGGGTGGCTCTGCTCTCCGACGTCGGGCCGGTTCCCCCAGGGCTCGAACGGCGCCACGACCTGCCCGCCGTTGCGCCCGAACCCCTGCACGTGCGCGTGCGTCGCGGAGCGCCACCGCGGCTGGGCCAGCTGGTCGGTGACGCCGTCGAGGCCGCCCTGGCCTGAGCTTCCGGCCCCGGCATGACAGCACTCCGGCCCGGCATGACAGCACTCCGGCCCGGCATGACAGCACTCCGGCCCGGCATGACAGCAGGTGGTTTCGGGCATGCCGAACATGGAGGTGGTCCGGATGGCGGATACGCTGTCGACGTTGGGCCCGCCGGCAGGCGTCACACAGCCGGACGCAGTAGTGACGGATCTCCTCGAGATCCTGCGCCGGCATCTGCGGATGGACGTCGCGGGGCTGGCCCGGATCGACGGGGATCTGCTTGTCCTGCAGGTTCTCAGCGGGGACGCGCGGGGGTTCAGGCTGGCGCCGGGCTCGACGATCCGCCGCGAGCATGCCCTGCTCGGGCGGGTGCTGTCCGGCGAGATACCGGAGATCGTCGCGGACACGCGCACCGATCCGCGCACCGCGGACGCGGGCGTCGTCCGCAAGTTGGGCGTCGGCGCGTACGCCGCGGCGCCGGTCGCCGACAACGACGGCGAGGTGTACGGCATAGTCGGCTGCCTCGCCCACAACGCGCTCCCCCACCCACGCGACCGCGACGTGCACTTCCTGCACCTGTTGGCGGCCTTCCTGAGCGACGCGGTCCTCGACCTGCACCGCCTGTGGGAACAGCGACGCCGCATCTGGCAGGAGGTGAGCGACCTCATCGACGCGGGCGGCCCAAAGATGATCTTCCAGCCGATCTTCGGGCTCACGGACGAGCGGATCGTCGGGGTCGAGGCGCTGTCCCGCTTTCCCCACACGACCGGCGGTGCGCAGCAGTGGTACAACGACGCCGCAACCGTCGGCCTGAGCATCGAGCTGGAACTCATGGCGATCCGCCACGCGCTGACCGTCCTGCCGACGCTCCCGTCCGACCTCACCCTCGCCGTCAACGCCTCGCCGTCCACCATCACCTCCGGCCTGATCGACATCCTTCCCGACCGGGGGGCCGATCGCCTCATCGTGGAGATCACCGAGCACGAGCACATCGGCGACGACTCGGAGCTGCTGGTCGCCGTCGGCGTGCTGCGCCGCCGCGGGGTCCGCATCGCGATCGACGACGTCGGCACCGGCTACGCGGGCCTGGAACAGCTCATCCACCTGCGCCCAGAGATCATCAAACTGGATCGGGTCCTCACCCACGGGATCGACACCGATCCAGCCAGGCGCGCCATCGCGGCGGGACTGGTGCAGGTCGCCGACGAGATCGGCGGCTGCGTCATCGCCGAGGGCATCGAAACCCCGATGGAGCTCGACACGGCGATGGCGGCCGGGATCCCCTACGGCCAAGGCTACCTGCTCGGCCATCCCACCACGACCGCCGGGGCCGCCTGGGTGGAGCACTCCGCGCACCGGCCGACGGCCGCCGAACCGGAACGGGTGCCGGCAGCCTCCTCCCGGCGGCTCGGCTGAGCCCGTGGCGGCTACCGGCTGGCCCCACAGCCGCAGCGCCAGCACGAGGTACCAGCCGGGGTGACGCCAAGGTGACAGTGGGGCTACCCGGCGATTGCGCAGGCCATACGCTCACCAGCCATGACCGCGGTGGCTACGGGGGTACGGCGCCGGGCGGCGACCCCGCCGGGCCGGCTGCGCCTGCTGTCCGTGCTCGTGGTCCTCGCGCTCGTCGCACTGTGGGTCACCGCCCTCGGCGCCACGCAGACCCGCCGGCACGCGATCGACACCCTGACCAAGGACAGCGGCGCGTCCTTCATCGCCGCCCAGAGCCTGCGCGCCGAGCTCTGGGCGGCGGACGCCACGGCGGCCCGTGCCTTCCTCGCCGGCGGCGTCGAACCACCGGGGCAGCGTGCCGCCTACGCGCGCAGCATCGCCGCGGCGGGCGACCGCGTCGTCGATCTCGCCCGCACCGGTGGTCCGCGCCAGCCCCTGGCCGTGCTCTGCGCGCAACTGCCCGCCTACACCGGCCTGGTCGAACGGGCCCGGGCGAACAACCGGCTCGGCCTCGCCGTCGGCGGGGCCTACCTGCGGCAGGCGTCCGCGCTGATGCGGGACACCATCCTGCCCGCCGCCGACGCGCTGGCCACCGCCGACGCCACCGACATCGACCACGGCTACCGGCGGGCGAGCTCCTGGCACCAGGTGTTCCTGGTCGGCGCCGTCGGCGCCGCGACGCTCGCCGGGCTCGTCACGCTGCAGGTACGGCTGTTCCGGCGCACCCACCGGATCCTCAATCTGCCGCTGCTCGCCGCCACGGCGCTCACCGCGATCATCCTCGGGTTGACGCTGACCGCGTTCGGCGTGGAACGTGGCCGTCTCGTCGAAAGCCGGGACCACGGGTACGTCCCGATGACGCTGACCGCGCAGGCCCGGGTGCTGGCATTACGGGCATGGGGTGACGAAAGCCTGTCGCTGGTCGCCCACGGCAACGGCGTGGAACTCGACGAGGACGCCCGCGCCGCGGCCGCCCGGCTGGGCTACGACGACAGGGGGCACCGGACCAGGACCGGGGTTCTGCCGGCGACGGTGGCCCTGCGCGGCCCGGACGGCCCGGCCCGCGCCGCCCTGGAACCGGCCTGGCGCGGGTACCAGGCGACAAGCCTGCGGGTCGGTAACCTGGTGTCCGATGCCGGCGGGTTCCAGCAGGCGGTGGCCGTGGCACTCGGCGAGGGCACGACCTCCTTCACCCGGTTCGACGACGCCTCGGAAGCGGTGTTCACGACCAGCCGTACCCGCTTCGAAGCGCGCCTGTCCGCCGCCGGCGAGGCGCTGAACCGCCTGCCGCTCGGCGCCACCGTGGCGCTCGGGCTCGCCGCGGCCCTGGCCTTCGTCGGCATCCAGCTGAGAATCAACGACTACCGGTGAGCAGATGATGATCATCCGGGTCGTGACGGCGCGAGCGGTGACGGTACTGATTACCGTCGCCCTGGCGGTCGGCGTCACCGCCTGCGGCACGGTCGACAGTCCGCTGCCGGCCCAGGCCCGACCCC
>NZ_CDWWXA010000015.1:30214-34709 GCF_977971845.1 Frankia sp. CeCAU1
CCCCTGGCCCCCGCGACGCCGACGCCCCCGCGGCCCGCAGCCCTCACGCCCGCCGCCGCGGCCGTGACGCCGACACCCACCTGTGACGATCCGCAGGCCAGCTGGCGCCCGCCGGGCCGGCTGCCCTCGCCGGGCGCGATGCCCACGGGCACCGTCCTGGAGACGATCGAACGCCGCGGCTACCTCATCGCCGGGGTGCTGGCCGACGTCCCGCCCTTCGGGTCGATCAGCCCGTTCACCGGCCAGTTCGAGGGCTTCGACGTGGAGATCGCCAACCTGATCGGCTGGAGGATCTTCGGCGCGGACGGACACGTGCGGTTCCGCGCGGTCACCTACGCCGAGCGCATCCCGGTTCTGCGCGACGGCGCCGTCGACGTCGTCGTGGCGACCATGACGACGAACTGCGAGCGGCGCGCGCTGGTGGACTTCTCCGCCGTCTACTACAACGAGACGCAACGGGTCCTAGTCCCCCGCGACTCGCCGTACCAGGGGATGGACGATCTCGGTGGGCGACGGGTCTGCACGGCGGCCGGCGCGGCGGCGACCATCCGGCGGGCACCGTCGCGCCCGGTGCTGCGCACCGTGCCGAACATCGCCGACTGCCTCGTGCTGCTCCAGGCCGGGGAGGTCGACGCCGTCATGACCACCACGGCCATCCTCAACGGGATGGCCGCCCAGGACCCGCGGCTGTACGTTGTCGGACCGGCCCTGTCGGACGAGCCGGACGCGGTCGCCGTCAGCCTCGACCATCCGGAACTGACCCGCTTCGTCAACGGCGTGCTGGCCCGCGCGATCGCCGACGGCACCTGGAAACGGCTGGCCCGGCGGTGGCTGTCGGCACCGTTCGCCCCGCCGCCGACACCACCGGTCGCCCGCTACCGGGACTGACCGATGATGATCTCTCGGTGGGAGGTGGACGCGGTCCTGACCCGGCTGCGTTCGGGGGGCGTTCCCCCTCGCCCGCCCCTCACCCTCAACCCCGATTTCGACCCCGATCTCGACCGAGGAGTGTGCGTGAACGCGGTCATCCCCTGCCCGGAGCCGGACTGCGACGGCGTCGTCGAGGACGGGTCGCGGACCGCACCGAGCCGGCTGGGCGCGGGCCTGGTCGAGGTACCCGGGCCCGACGTGCCCGAGCCCGACGTGCCGGACCCGGCGTCGATGCTGCTGGCGGACCCGCAGATCCCGGAACGGCGGCGGGCCTGTGCCGGGTGCGGCGCGCCGGTGGGACGCGCCCGGGGCCGCCGGCCCGCGCGTCCCGAGGGCTTCTGCCCGGGATGCGGCCAGCCGTTCTCGTTCCGTCCCACGCTGCACGCCGGTGACCGCGTCGGGCCGTACGAGATCGCGGGGGCCCTCGCGCACGGCGGCCAGGGCTGGATCTACCTCGCCCGGGACCCGAGCGTCGCGGAGGGCTCCTGGGTCGTGCTCAAGGGCCTGCTCGACTCCGGCGACCGCGAGGCACAGGCCGCGGCCATCGCCGAGCGCCGGTTCCTGGCCTCCGTCGACCATCCGGCGATCGTGCGGATCTTCACCTTCGTCGAGCATGCCGGCACGAGCTACATCGTGATGGAGTACATCGGCGGCACCTCGCTGCGGGAGGTGCTGTGCCGGCGTCGGGCCGACGCCGGCCGGCCCGACCCGCTGCCGGTCACCCAGGCCGTCGCCTACCTCCTCGCGGCGCTGCCCGCCTTCGCCTACCTGCACCGAAACGGCCTGGTGTTCGGCGACTTCACACCCGACAACGTGATGCTCGGCAGGGGGACACCGCGCCTGATCGACCTCGACGCGATCCGTCGCATCGACGACGGCGCAGTAGCCGGAGCCGGCTGCGGCACCCTCGGCTACCAGGCACCCGAGGTGCCCACCACCGGCCCCTCGGTCGCCTCCGACCTGTTCGCCGTGGGACGCACTCTCGCGACCCTCATCCTGGACTTCCGCGGTAACACCTCGACCTACCTGCACACGATGCCACCGGCGGCGGACCATCCCGTCCTCGCCCGGCACGAATCGCTGTACCGGTTCCTGCTCAAGGCGACCGCGCCCGATCCCGACCGCCGCTTCACCGGCGCCGAGGAGATGCACGACGAACTGCTGGGGGTGCTGCGGGAGATCGTCGCGGCCGAACGCGGGACACCGGCCCCGGCGCCGGCGCCGAGCCGGCGGTTCACCGGCGACCTCCACCCCACCGGCGAAGGTGGCCCCACCGGCGCCAACCCCACCGCGCTGCCGCCGTGGTCGGTGCTGCCCCGGCTACGGGCCGACCCCGACGACCCGGCGGCGGACCCGCTCACCGCCCTGCCGGACCTCGCGCCCGAGCAGCTCGCCGAGCTGCTCGGTGCGATGGGAACCACCAGCGTCGGGGCGCGCCTGCACCTGGCCGACCTGCGGATGCGCCTGGATCGGACCGCCGCCGCCCGCGAGATGCTCGCCGAGATCGAGGCGGAGGACCCCTTCGAGTGGCGGGTGGACTGGCAGCGCGGGCTGCTGGCACTCGCCGACGGCGACACCGCCGCGGCCCGCGGCGCGTTCGACCGGGTCTACGACGAGGTCCCGGGCGAGCTCGCGCCGAAGCTGGCGCTGGCGCGCACCGCGGAGGCCGCCGGTGACCTCCCCCGGGCGCAGCAGCTGTATGACCTGGTGTCGCGCACCGACGACGCGTTCACCGGCGCGGCGTTCGGGCTGGCGCGGGTGCGGATCGCCGCGGGCGACCGCGACGGTGCGGTGGCCGCCTACCGCCGGGTACCACCGGCCTCGGCCGCCCACGTCGACGCCCAGATCCGGCTGGCCCGGGTACTCGGCACGGTGACCGTGGCCGGCGTCCCCAATCGGGCCGGCATCATGGCCGCGTCGGACGTGCTGGCCGGCCTGGACCTCGACCCGGGCTGCCGGGCCGCTCTCACCCGGGATCTGCTGACCACCGCGCTCGACCTGGTGGCGGCCGGCACGCTCCCGGTGGACCCGGGCGTCACGGTCGCCGGTGCCGCACTGCGGGAAGCGGACCTGCGCTTCGGCCTGGAACGCGCCTACCGGGAGCTCGCCCGGCTGGCCGCGACCACCGACGAGCGGTACGCCCTCGTCGACCTCGCCAACCGTGTCCGCCCGCGGACCCTGGTATGAACGCCGGACAGCGGCCGGGACCGGCGCCGGGGCCACGGGACCCCGGCCTGGCGGGACGCTGCCCCGGCTGCGCGGCGCCGGTCCTTCCCGACGACCGGTTCTGCGAACGCTGCGGCGTGGCCCTGACGGCGGCCGGCCGCGAGCCCGGCGACCGGATCGATGTCGATCTGACGATCGCGGCCGGCGTGTCGGACCGCGGCCTCGTCCACCGGAGCAACGAGGACGGGTTCGCCCTCGCCGTCGTCGGCCCGCCCGGGCCAGCCGACCTGCCCGGCCCGGCCCGCCCGGCGGTCGTGGCGGTCGTGTGCGACGGGGTGTCGACGGCTCCCGGCTCGGGACCGGCCGCCGTGGCCGCCGCCCGGGACGCCACCGCCTTCCTGGCCGACGCCGTGGGCACGCCGAGGTCTCCCGAGCCGACGGGCGGCGGCGTCCCCTGGGAGAACGCCGCGCTGCGGGCGGCGACCGCGACCGCCCAGCGCAGCGCCGTCGCCTCGATCACCAGCCCCGACGACGCGCCGGCCTGCACGTTCGTCGCGGCGATCGTGACGGCGGACCGGCTCGCCGTCGGCTGGCTCGGGGACAGCCGAGCCTACCTACTCGGCCCGCGGGGCGCACACCTGCTGACCGAGGACGACACGCTGGCGGCCGAGGCGGTGCGGGCCGGCCTGCTTCCGGCCGAGTTGGCCGAGACGGCGCCCGGCGCCCACACCATCACCCACTGGATCGGGACGGGCAGCGAGTCGGCGGTACCGCGCGTCGTCTCGCTGCCCCTCACCGGGCCGGGACGGATGGTGCTGTGCAGCGACGGGCTGTGGAACTACGCCTCGGCCGCCACGGCCCTCGCCGGTCACGTCGGGCGCCTGCCGGCGGACGCGCCCGCCGCCGCGGTCGCCCACCATCTCGCCTCGGTGGCGCTGGCCGCCGGCGGCGCGGACAACATCACCGTGGTCGTCATCGACATATTCTGACTCAGCTCCAGAATTGCGAGGTCTAAACCGACGGAATCAAGTGGTTATGGCGACGCATGCTTTGCCGGCAAATCCTGGCGCGACCGGATCCCCAGGGACACCGGTCGAGCCAGGGGCGTCACCGATCAGGTCGTTGACCAGGTCGTTGATCAGGTCGCCGATCAAGGTCGTTGATCAGATGGAGAAGTCCTCGCCGTGCCACACACCGGCCTGGGGCGGGCGGATCGTGGGACGGGCTGCGACCCGCCCGTCGGCGCGGCCGTCGGTGTTCCCGGTGTTCCCGTCGAGCACCGCCTCCAGCTGGTCGACCCGGGTGAGCAGGGACTTCAGGCTGACACCGACGAGGTCGGGGAGCACGTCGTCCTGACCGGGCAGGGCGGTGGCCGGCCGGGGGCGGCTGGGGGTGATGA
>NZ_CDWWXA010000015.1:35007-54803 GCF_977971845.1 Frankia sp. CeCAU1
GGCCGGGGGCGGCTGGGGGTGATGACCTGGCCGGGGACGCCAACGACCACTGAGCCGGGCGGCACGGGCCGCACGACGACGGCGTTGGCCCCGATGCGGCTGTCCGAGCCGACGGTGATGTTGCCGAGAACCTTGGCGCCGGCACCGATGATCACTCGGTCGCCGATGGTGGGGTGCCGCTTGGCCGGTTCCAGGCTGGTGCCGCCGAGGGTGACCCCGTGGTAAATCGTGACGTCGGCGCCGACCACGGCGGTCTCCCCGATGACCACGCCGGTGGCGTGGTCGATGAAGACGCCGGGGCCGAGCGTGGCGGCGGGGTGGATCTCGACCCCGGTGAGCATGCGGGTGAGCGTGGCAACCACGCGCCCGGGCAGCCGCAGGTCACGGGTCCACAGCCAGTGGCTGATCCGGTGGCCCCAGACGGCGTGCACGCCGGGATAGCACAGGGCGATCTCGAGGGTGGAGCGGGCTGCCGGATCCCGTTCCTTCACCGTGCGCAGGTCATGGCGCAGCGTCGAGAGCACAGCCGGTCACCCGAGCCCGGCGAACAGCGGTGTGCTCAGGTAGCGCTCGCCGAAGTCCGGAAGCACGACGACGACCAGCTTCCCGGCGTTCTCCGGGCGGCGGGCTACCTGCAGCGCAGCCGACACCGCCGCGCCCGAGGAGATGCCCACCAGGAGTCCCTCCTCCCGGGCCAGCCGGCGGGCCAGGTCGAAGGCGTCCTCACCATCGACCTGGATGATCTCGTCGACGAGGCCGGTCTCCAGGACCGGTGGGACGAACCCGGCGCCGATGCCCTGGATCGGGTGCGGTCCCTTCACGCCGCCCGAGAGCACCGGCGATGCCGACGGCTCCACGGCGACGAACCGGGCCTCGGGCCTGCGCTCCTTGATGACCTGGGCGACGCCGGTGATGGTCCCGCCGGTGCCGACTCCGGCGACGAGCACGTCGATCTGCCCGTCGGTGTCGCGCCAGATCTCCTCAGCGGTCGTGGCGCGGTGGATCGCCGGGTTGGCCGGGTTCTCGAATTGCTGCGGGATGAGGTACCGCTCGTCGTTCTTCGCGAGCTCCTCCGCCTTCGCGATGGCGCCGGGCATGCCCTCGGCACCGGGGGTGAGCACGAGCTCCGCGCCGAGGGCCCGCAGCAGCATCCGCCGCTCGGTGCTCATCGTCTCAGGCATCGTCAGGACGCAGCGGTAGCCGCGGGCGGCGCACACCATGGCCAGGGCGATGCCGGTGTTCCCACTGGTGGGTTCGAGGATGACGGTGTCCGGCCCGATCAGCCCCGCCCGCTCCACGGCGTCGATCAGGGCCACGCCAAGACGGTCCTTCACGCTGTGCGCCGGGTTGAAGGACTCCAGTTTGGCCACGACCTGGGCTCCCACTCCGTCCGTGACGCGACGCAATCGGACCAGCGGCGTGTTGCCGACCAGTTGCGTGATGTCTTCTGCGATCCTCATCGATGTTCTCCTCTGCCGGGCCCCGTGGTCATCCACTCTGCCAGGCCCGCGCCTTCCCGACCTTCCTGACGACCTCGACGGGCCTGCTGGTTCGTCCACGGCCGGGAAAGTTAGGCCCACAGGTCCCCCGGGCCAACATCCGGAAGCCCCGGCCCGCAGGGTCGTCGTACCTGTACCGGCGTACCTGTACCGGCGCCTCAGGCCAGGCGCACAGTAGCCATCAACCCCGGTGTAGCCATCAACCCCGCCGTAGCCATCAACCCCGCCGTAGCCATCAACCCCGGTTCGGCGGGCGTCACGCCAGAACCACCGCGCACCGCCACAGCAGGACCGGCCGCGGCTGTCCGGCTGGCCCTGCCTGGGCCTCGACCTCGACCCGCAACCACGCGAGCCCACCCCCGGCAGCGAGTGCCTGGGTGGACTCCACGGTGACCATGCCGCTCAGCGAGTCACCGATCACTATTGGCCGTACATTATTCTCCGGGCGGGTATGTGCGCCGCGGACACGGGCGATCCAGACACGGGCGATCCAGGTGTGGCCCCGCGCTGGCGGGAGTCGGGAGTTGTGGATGGAACCGACCGCCGAGACGTTGGCCCGGTGGGCGCACGACTACGCGCCGAGTGCCGCGGACCTCGACCTGGCGCAGCGCTCGCTGCTCGACACGATAGCGGTCACGCTCGCCGCTCGGCAGGACGATCTGGTGGCGCTGTCGGCCGGGCTGCCGGACGCGGCGCGCTGGGCGGCGGTCGGGCACGTCCTGGATTTCGACGACCTGCACCTGGAGTCGACCACCCACATCAGCGTGGTGTGCGTCCCCGCGACGCTGGCCGTCGGCGGGGACGCCCGCGCCTACCTGGCGGGGGCCGGGATGATGGCGCGGCTCGGGGTGGCGCTGGGCTGGTCGCACTATGCCGGCGGATGGCACGCCACCTGTACGGCCGGGGCGCCTGCCGCCGCCGTGTCCGCGTCGGTGGCGCTGGGCCTGTCGGCCGAGCGGATCGCCACCGCGATCGCGCTCTCGGTTCCCGCGGCCGGCGGGGTGCAGCGGGCATTCGGTTCCGCCGGCAAGTCCCTGCAGGTCGGCTTCGCCGCCGACGCGGGAGTTCGGGCGGCGAGGCTGGCCGCCGCCGGCGCCACCGCGGATCCGACCGCGCTGGACGCATGGCTACGACTGGTCGGCGGCGACCCGGACCGCATCGACGTGACCGGCCCGGCGGTGCCCGGCGGGCTGGCGATCAAGATTTTTCCCTGCTGCTACGCACTGCAACGCCCGATCAGCGCGCTGCGCGAGCACCTGCCTGCCGACGTCGTCGCCTCGGGCATCACCGCGATCGAGGTGAGCACACCCGCGGGCGCGGTGCAGCCACTGATCCACCATCGGCCCCGCACCGGGCTGCAGGGGAAGTTCAGCCTGGAATATGCCATCGCCGCCGCCCTGCTGGACCCCCATCCCGGCTTCGGGAGTTTCACCGACCTCGCCGTGACCCGACCCGAAGCCCAGCGTCTGCTCCAGCTCGTAGCCGTCACCGAGACCCCCGGCGGTGACGGGCTGCTCTCCGGCCGCATCGGTATCACGCTCACCCTCAGCGGTGGCGCCCGGTACTCGGTGAGCCAGCGGCTGCCACCCGGGTCGCCCGGGCGGCCACCTTCGGACCAGGACCTGCACGCCAAGATCGCCGACTGTGGCCCCGACGTTCCCGCGCTGCTGACCGGACTGGACTGGGCGCGTGCCGCGACGCTGCTGGCAGACCACCTGCCTGGCCAAAGGAGCGGCCTGACGTGACCGAGCACCACATGACCGAGCACCACATGACCGAGCACCAGCGGCACCGCACTGAGTCGGGCGCCGCGCCGGGCTCCCCTTCGCCGCACGTCCCGCTGCCGTTGGCCGGGGTGACCGTGGTCAGCCTGGAACAGGCCGTCGCGGCCCCGTTCGCCACCCGCCAGCTGGCTGATTTCGGCGCGCGGGTCATCAAGATCGAACGGCCCGACGGCGGCGACTTCGCCCGCCGCTACGACGTGTCGGTGCACGGCCAGTCGAGCTACTTCGTGTGGCTCAACCGCTCCAAGGAATCCCTCACCCTGGACGTGAAAACCGCCGAGGGGCGCGCGGTTCTGGAGGAGCTGCTGGCCGGGGCCGACGTGCTGGTGCAGAACCTCGGCCCCGGCGCCGCCGCTCGCCTCGGCCTCGACGCCTCGTCCCTGGCCGACCGGCACCCTCGGGTGATCCCCTGCACGATCTCCGGCTACGGTACCGACGGGCCCTGGGCCGACCGGAAAGCCTACGACCTGCTCGTGCAGTGCGAGACCGGCCTCGTGTCGCTGACCGGTAGCCCGGACCAGATGGCGAAGGCCGGGATCTCGGTCGCCGACATCGCCGCCGGCATGTACGCCTACACCGGCATCCTCACCGCCCTCTACCGGCGCGCCACCACGGGGTCGGTCTCCGCGGTCGAGGTGTCGTTGTTCGAGGCCCTCGCCGAGTGGATGGGTTCACCGGCCTACTACACCCGGTACGGCGGGCGGCAACCGGCACGGGTCGGCGCTCAGCACGCCACCATCGCCCCCTACGGCCCGTTCACCACCGCCGAGGACCAGACGGTGCTGCTGGCCATCCAGAACGAACGCGAATGGCACGCCTTCTGCCGGATCG
The DNA here is from genome assembly GCF_977971845.1 of Frankia sp. CeCAU1. Classification (NCBI taxonomy): domain Bacteria; kingdom Bacillati; phylum Actinomycetota; class Actinomycetes; order Frankiales; family Frankiaceae; genus Frankia; species Frankia sp. CeCAU1. The sequence goes on from NZ_CDWWXA010000015.1 coordinate 39,122, forward strand.
TGCTCGACGACCCGACCCTGGCCGAGGACCACCGCTTCGCGACCAACTCCGCACGCGTCGCCCACCGCGGCGCCCTCAACGGGGTGATCGCGGACCGATTCGCCGCGCTCGATACCGGCACAGTGCTGGCGTTGCTGGCCAAAGCCGGTATCGCCAACGCCCGACTGAACTCCGTCGCCCACTTCCTCGACCACCCCGTCCTGACTGGCCGCGACCGGTGGCGCACCGTCGCCACCCCCGGCGGCGACATCGGAGCCCTCCTGCCCCCGGCCACCCTCACCGACCTGGACCCGGTGATGAACCCCGTTCCCGCCCTCGGCGAACACACCGACACCATCCTGCGCAGCCTGGGCCGCACCGATAACGCCATCGCCGCACTCCGTGCCGACGGCGTCATCTGACCTCCGCCGGCCCCCGGCCCCCCACTCAAAGAGGACCAGCCATCCAAGAGCCATCCAAGAGGACCAGCCGAAGAGGACCCGGCGTGAGTACCTTGACCGCAGAAGAACAAGCCATCGTCGACACCGTGCGCGACTTCGTCGATCGGGAGGTCCGCCCGGTCGCCCGGGACCTGGAACACGCCAACGACTATCCCGAGAAGCTCATCGAGCAGATGAAAAAGCTCGGCATCTTCGGCCTGGCCATTCCGGAACCCTACGGCGAGGTTGCCGTCTCCACCCCCTGCTACGTCCAGGTCACCGAGCAGCTCGCCCGCGGCTGGATGAGCCTGGCCGGCGCGATGGGTGGCCACACCGTCGTCTCCACACTCATCCTCACCTTCGGCACCGAGCAGCAGAAGCTGCGTTATCTGCCCGCACTGGCCAGCGGTGAGATCCGCGCCACGATGGCGTTGACCGAACCCGCTGGAGGTTCCGACCTGCAGGCCCTCACCACCAGCGCCCGCCGCGCCGGTGAGCACTACGTGGTCAACGGGGCGAAGACGTGGATCACCAACGCCCGCCGCTCCCAGCTGATCGCGCTGCTGTGCAGGACCGATCCGAAAGCCGCGCCCAGGCACAGGGGCATCAGCATCCTGCTCGCCGAACCCGGCGATGGATTCACCGTGTCCAGGGACCTGCCAAAACTCGGCTACAAGGGCGTCGAAAGCTGTGAACTGTCCTTCGATGACTACCATGTTCCTGTCGATGCGCTGCTCGGCGGCGAGGAAGGCCGCGGATTCGCGCAGATGATGAAGGGCCTGGAGATCGGCCGGATCCAGGTCGCCGCCCGCGCCCTCGGTGTCGCCCGCGCCGCGCTGGACGACGCGCTGCGTTACGCCCAGGAACGCGAGGCCTTCGGCAAGCCGATCTGGAAACACCAGTCCATCGGCAACTACCTCGCCGACATGGCCACCAAGTACACCGCCGCCCGCCAGCTCGTGCTCCTGGCCGCCGACCGCTACGACGCCGGCGACCGATGCGACCTGGAAGCCGGGATGGCCAAGCTGTTCGCCTCGGAAACCGCGATGGAGATCGCGCTCAACGCGGTCCGGGTGCACGGCGGCTACGGCTACTCCACCGAGTTCGACGTCGAACGCTACTTCCGTGACGCCCCACTCATGATCATCGGCGAAGGCACCAACGAGATCCAGCGCAACGTCATCGCCGCCCAGCTCGTCGCCCGGGGGGGAATCACCCCTTGATGGGAATCATCCCTTGACCAGCACGGTCGCCGTCCGTATCCGGCGACGTCCGGCGATCCTCCCGATCATGGTGTCGGCTGAACCGCGGAGGGTCAGGAACGGTTCACGACCTGCGGGCCGTGCCGAACCCTCCACACTCAACCCTCCACACTTTTCCGTCGCGACGCCGGCCTCCTCCCTACCCTGGTTCCCGTGACGGCAGCGGTGGGCAAACGGCAGGCCGTGGTCGCGGTGCTGCTGAGAGCCGGTCGCGTACTGGTCATCCGGCGTGGGCCGCAGGCGCGGAGACCGGGCTACTGGGCTCCGCTGAGCGGCCGGATCGAGCCCGGCGAGAGCCAGGCGGCGGCGCTGGTTCGCGAGGTCCGTGAGGAGGTGGGGCTGGCGGTCACCCCCCTTGCGAAGGTCTGGGAATGCGACACCGACGACGGCAGCTACCAGCTGCACTGGTGGACCGCCGAGGTCGGATCCGACGAGGAACTGATCCTCGACCCGGGCGAGGTGAGCGACGCCCGCTGGGTGACGCCGCACGAGTTCACCCGGCTGGAGCTCACGTTCGCCGGTCACCACGAATTCTTCGAACGGGTGCTTCCGACCCTCGGTTAACCGGCTGTCCGATGCCGAGGCGGACCTGCCGGCGGGTCACTGAGTGGGGCGGGTCACTGAGTGGCGTGGTGGCCGGCCGGTGGGGGTCCGGGGTTCGGAAGGCCGGCGGCGACGGCCCGGGCGCGGACGCCGATATCGGCCTGGTCGGTGAACAGCCCGTCGATGCCCGTCTTGAGATAGGCGACCTGTTCGTCGACGGCCCGGCCGAGGTCGCTGGGGTTGGTGCCCACCTGGTAGTCCTTCGGGAGGAAGGTGTTCTCCGCGCGGAAGGTGTACGGGTGCACCACCAACCCGGCGGCGTGGGCGTCGGTGACCAGGGAGGTCGGGGTACCCAGCGTCCCGTCCCCGGCCCGGGGGATGATCTGAGGCTTGTCCGGGCCGATGCCGTTCGCGTAGCGGGCGATCTGCCACAGCCCGGCCAGCGTCGACAGATCCTGGTACGTCCGCGGGTCGCCGGCATTGACGAGATCGAACGGTGCGCCCGTGGCGGACAGCAGCTGTACCGAGGCCGTGCGCAGGCCGAGTGTGCGCAGCTCGCAGAGATTCGTGGTCTCAAAGGACTGGACGTACACCGGCGCGCCCCGGTGGTTCAGGCCGTACCGGACCAGGATGTCCAGCAGCCGCCGCTCCAGGGGCAGGCCGGCCTTGGCGAAGTAGGTCGGGTGCTTGGTCTCCGGGTAGACGCCGATCTCGCGGCCGAGTTCCCGGGACAGCCGGGCGCGCAGGTCGAGCAGTTCGGTGAACGTCGGGATCTCGAACTGGCCGTCGTACCTGGTGTTCCGCGGGCGGACCTCGGGCAGCCGTTCCTTGGCGCGCAGCGTCTTCAGTTCGGCCAGGGTGAAGTCCTCGGTGAACCAGCCGGTGGTCGCGACGCCGTCGAGAATCTTCGTCGTCCGGCGGGCGGCGAACTCGGGATGCGCGACGACGTCGGTGGTTCCGCCGATCTCCGGCTCGTGCCGGCAGACCAGGACGCCGTCCCTGGTGGACACGAGGTCCGGCTCGACGAAGTCGGCACCCAACCGGGCGGCCAGTTCGTAGGAGGCCAGGGTGTGCTCCGGACGGTAGCCGGCCGCTCCCCGATGCCCGATCACCAGTGTCGGGCGACGCTGGCCACCGCCGGAACCAAGGGCGCCCGCCGGGGCGACCGACGCGGCTACCGGGACGAGGAGAGGGACGGCGGCGAAAGGCGCTGCGACGATCCCCGCGAGCACGCGACGACGGTCCACAAGTCCTCCAGCGCAGCGGCGACGACCCTCGCCGACGGAGCGCCCATAAAGCCAACCGGAAACAGCCGACCAACGAACGGACCACGTGTTACCCGCCGTGGTCGCCCAGATGGCACTTTGATGAACCTGGCGCACGAACAGCCGGCCGTAACCATCAGCCGCGCGCAACGGTGACGACCTCGGCCAGCCCGCCTCCGTCAACGTGCGGACCGCGGTGACACGAGCGGCCCTACGGCCGCCCGGTCGGTACGGGCCGCTACGGTGCTGTGCCGGGCAGCGGGGAACAGAACCCGCTCAGCCCGGGGCTGCCGGGGCGGCCGACACCCGGACACCGCAGGTGAGATTGGCCAGGTAGACCTGGGTGCGTCCGCTCGGGTCCAGTAGCAACGGCGGACCGCCGCGGGCCGCGGTGCCGAAGCTGATCTCCCGGCCGTCGGCGGCGTCGTGGAGCTGCAGCCCGCAGTCGTCCGAGCCGGCGAAGTCCACGACCTCGACCCGGACAAGGCCCGAGGGGACCTCGAACGCGTCGGTGTCGCCGGTGCCGGCCTGCTGGGCGAAGGGCAGGACGGCCGTCCCCGATCCGGAGCGGGCCGTCACCGAGCACCCGGGGTCGTTGGCCCGCCAGTGGAAGCCGCCGACAAGCGGTACCTGGAAGGTCTTCGCGCCGTAGACCTCCTTGATCGCCTTCTGCTCGCCGGTGCTGTCGCTGGTCACGGTGATCGTGCACCCGTTGTCGGTGCCCTCGATCTGGTCGATGATAGCGAGACGCCACGGCGCGTCGGCGGTGAAGGACTGCCGGCCACTCGCCGAGTTGTCCGCGCTCGAGTTGTCCGCGCTCGAGTTGTCCGCGCTCGAGTTGTCGCCCCCGATCACCAGCACGGCGGCGAGCGCCCCCGCGAGCGCGAGGATCACGACGGTGCCGGCGCCCACCAACAGCCAGCGACGGCGACGGCGTGCCCGCGGCTCGGATGAAGCCGGGATCTGCGGTGCAGCCGGTGGGGTGGGTGTCCGGGCGGCGTCGGGAAGGATGCGCGTCACCGGGATCCGCGCCCCCCGGGCGTGACCGACGAGCCGCTCGCACAGGTCGAACGCGGTGGGCCGTTGCGGCGGCTGGCGGTCGAGTGCCTCGCGGACGGGCGCGTGCAGCTCCGGAGCGAGCCGGTCGAAGTCGATCTGGAACTCGGCGGCCGCGATCCGCGACGCCACCGCGTCGGCGGAGCCGCTGCCGAACGGCGGCTGGCCGGTGGCGGCGAAGCAGACCAGGGCCCCCCAGCCGAACACGTCGCTGGCGGCGGTGACCTCCCCGCCTGTGGCCTGCTCCGGCGAGAGCCACCCGGGCGTGCCGACGACTCCGCCCACCGCGGTCAGCGGGCGCGCCTCGGCCGCCGCTGCGATCCCGAAGTCGATGACCTTCGGCCCGTCCGCGGTCCACAGCACATTGGACGGTTTGAGATCGCGGTGGATCAGGCCGGCCGCGTGGATGGACGCCAACGCCTCGGCGAGCCCGGCCGCCAGGATGATCTGCTCCCCGGTGGGCAGGGGGCCGGCCGCCGCGACCTGGGCGGCGAGGTCCGGGGCGTCGACGAACTCGGTGGCCAGCCATGGACGTTCGGCCTCCAGCTCGAAGTCGACGAGCCGGGCGGTGTGGGCACCGCCGACCCGGAAACACGCCTGGACCTCGCGATGGAATCGCGCCCGGAACTGCGGATCGTCGGCGTACTCCGGTCGGATCAGCTTGACCGCTACCTGGCCGAGGGGCCCCTCGGCCAGGTAGACCACACCCATCCCGCCGGCACCGAGCCTGCCCAGCACCCGGTGCCGGCCCAGCGACCCCGGATCCGTGGCCCACGGCGGCTGCATCCTGACGCCGTGCGCGTCGCCCGGCACATCCACCCCCGTCTGCTCACCGCCGCCACCGAGCGGGTCGCCCCACTATCGCCGAGGCCTGCGACAGTGATGAGAGCACCCCGACGATCGCTACTTTTCGTAGTCGTCGCACGCGACGAGGGTGCGCGACCGCCCGCCGGCAGCCGTACCGGCCGGACAGCCGAGGTGACGGCGTCCATGACGTCATCTGCGACCGCTCCTGTGACGTCTTACTGGCCGTCAGATCTTGCATATGACGTCAACTTGGTGCCATGATGGCGCCATGGACCTTGCACCGTATGTCGAGAACCTCCGCCGGGAACTCGCGGCAGCCGCGGAAGCCGGGGGTGAGGACGCCCGCGCGCTGGCCGAGCGGCTCGCCCTGCCGCTGGACTCGGCCGTCAGGCTCGCCCTGCTGGAGGCGCTGTCGGCCGCCGCCGACGAGATCACCCGAGAGTTGGCGCCGGGCTCGGTCGAGGTACGCCTGCGTGGGCGAGACCCTGATTTTGTCGTGACGCCACCGCCGGCCGACCACTCGGATGCGGACGACTTCGAGGCCGCCGTGGTCAGGCAACCGTCCGCCGCTCCAGAGGACGACGAGGGACGTACCTCGCGGATCACGCTACGCGTCCCCGAGCGTCTCAAACCGCGCATCGATGAAGCGGCCGAGCACGAAGGACTGTCCGTCAACGCCTGGCTGGTGCACGCCGTCTGCGCCGCGCTCGACCTCGGTGCCGCGGGGCGGCGCACCGGTCCGCACGCAGGCCAGCAGATGGGACTGCGTTACAGCGGCTGGGTGCGTTAGCCACGCCGGCGTTCATCGCGTTCACCGCGCCAGCGTTCACCGCGTCCGGGCAAACCATGTCCAGGCTGACGACGTTACAAGGAGATCATCATGCCGACTTTCCGCACCCCCGAACCGATCCTCGCCGTCATCGAACTCGGGACCGGCCACGTCCGGATCAACGCGAGCGACCGTGCCGACACGGTCGTGGAGGTACGCCCGAGCGACCCGTCGCACGACACCGACGTGCGGACGGCGCGGGAGACCTGCATCGAATACGACAAAGGCAAGCTTCACCTCAGAGCACCCAGGAAGACGGCCCGCTCGCTGTTCGGGTCGGACGGCTCCGTCGCCGTGACAGTCGAGCTGCCCACCGGTTCGCGGGTCGAGGCGAGCTCGATGACCAACATCCAGAGCACGGGCCGTCTGGGCGATTCCAGCTTCCACACCGCCACCGGCAACATTGACCTTGACCAGACCGGCAGGCTCCGGCTGGGGACCGCCGACGGGAACGTGTCCGTGGGCCGCACGACCGGGCACGCCGAGATCAAGACCTCGAACGGCATGATCCGGATCCGCGAGATCGACGGCTCGGCGGTAGTCAAGACGGCCAACGGGGGCGTCACCATCGGTGAGGTGACGGGGGACGCACGGCTGATCACTGCCTCCGGTGCCATCACCGTCGACCGCGCGCTGGCGGGCGTCGAGGCCAGGACCGCCTCGGGCAGCGTGCGGATCGGCGAAGTGGTGCGCGGCACGGTCGCGCTCGTATCCGGTTCCGGCCGGCTCGAAGTGGGAGTACGGAAAGGTACCGCCGCCCTGCTGGACGTCCGCTCGGGACGCGGCGGTGTGCACAGCGAACTGACCGCCATCCACGCCCCCGCGCCCACCGACGAGACCGTCGAGGTGCGCGCCCGTACCGGCGACGGCGACATCCTGATCCACCGTGCCTGACCGTTCCCGAAGCGCGAGCCGGCCCGGCTACGCCTTCCGCTCGATGGCGCCGTAGCAGCTGACCTGGGCGTCGGTCAGGTCAGCTGGCATGGTGCCGTCGGGCCGCCAGCGGCGTGCCACCTGCGCCCCCTCAAGGGCGGCCTTCGGCCGCCGGCAGGTCGGCCTGTCGGAGCGTTCCGCCCTCCCGGGTCCGGCTCAGCGAAGAAGGATGGCGTGGTCCGGGCTGTCGAGCCAGAAGGTTTGCCCGTCGGGAGTCACAGTGAGCCCGAACCGATCGCGGGAGGGCCGGCCGGAGTTCATCCACCAGTCGTAGGCCGTCTCCAGCTCGTCCCAGAGTCGACGCGGCCCGTACTGGGTGATCTCGTGCTCGTCCAGGCCTGCGGTCAGCGATGCCCAGGACTGCGACGGGCTGTGAGACAGCAACAGGGTGTTCGCGGGGCCGCCTTCGTCGATGTCCCCGGTCGTGCAGCCCGGCAGCCACAAGCCGACCGCGAACCCGGTCGCCGCATCATCGAAAGGCTCGCGGAGATACCGGCGGGTGGGCCTGACGTCCGCGTCGTCCTCACCCAGCCACCACACATGCGGGTCGCGCCGCTGGTTCCGTAGCCGCATGAACCCGGCTTCATCATGGAACCGGCCGCGGGCCGCACCATCGTCATCGACGACCAGAGCCGCCAACGCCCCGTCGAAGGTACCGGCGAACGGGAACACGATCCGCCCCCCGGGCCGGATCTGCTCCACCCACGAACAGGGGACCACCGACACTGACGCTGTTGCGATCACACGGTCGTACGGTGCGCCCGCCGGATAGCCCGCGGTCCCGTCCCCGGCGATCACCCGCACGGGATGGCCGGTCCGGTCCAACGCCGCCCGTGCCTGTCCGGCTATCATCGGGTCGACTTCCATGCTGGTCACCTGACCGGAACCGGCCTGCACCGCGAGAAGCGCAGCGTTGTAGCCGGTACCTGTCCCGATCTCCAGCACGCGCATTCCCGGGCACACGCCGAGGAGATCAAGCATCCGGTCGACCACCCACCGCGCACTACACGAACTGGTCGGGATGATCCCCTTACCGTCGTACTTGTCCCTACCATCGTCTACCTGGGTGGTGATCGCCTGATCGCTACGGACCAGCGCCAACCACCCTCCCGGATCTTCGCTTCGACGGAGCGGAACCAGGAAGAACCCGTCATCACCGGTCACCCAGACCTCATCCGGGATGAAGTCCTCCCGGTTCACCACTCGCCCGCTCATGCCCTCCCGGTGCCCTTGCATAGCTGACAGGTTTTCTTCTCCTTCGTCCCGTCGTTGACGACTTCGACCGTCCCATCACCGGAACACCCAGGACAGGCCACCGGAGAAGGGTGACGTAAGTAACATTTAGAGAAAGGCCCGATGACCTGGGGCTTTAGCGGCACGGATGATCCGTAACGGCCGTGATCTTCCCACGAAGAAGATCAACTGTTGCTGTCTGCGTGCCGGTCCGCCAGAGCCAAGGCGCCAAGATGCTACCGTGTGCTTGCTCTTGCAAGCGATCTGCTAGCGGCTGGTCAGGTCCACGGTTTCATGTTCATGTGCCGAATGCTGACCTGTCGGCGCGGAAAGCGCGAGGGCACCGGGTCCTCCGAACCTCCCGTCGTGTTCCCGATCATGGGGTAGGCGCGCAGCAAGCACACAGCCCGGCATCCCCGAAGGAAAACCGGGATAAATCTACAGAAAGTATTCGCGGGATACGATGGAATACCCCGCATCCTCCAGAGCTTCCATGATGGCGAATGCGGCTTCGGTGTCGTTCGCTTCACTCTGATTGGCGTCCGCGAGTCCATCCATGATGGTTGCGACGATTTGATCCTGATCCTCGGCTGGCACCATTTCAGGTTTCCTCTTTCAAACCACAACCATGTCCTCTTCGTTGGGCATGCTGTCCGTGTCGACGTCCGGACGTTCCTGTTCTCGACTCCGGAATATCTGTACCCGGCGTGCATGCGGGAGCGCATCCAAGATCCTCGCGGCCAAGTGCAGCACGTCGCGTCGGCCTAGGGCATCCCGGGATACGTAGGTTCGGGACACGACTCCCGTCCCATAGTGGATCACCACGATCGACATGCGCGGTCCTCTCTGCCGTCGGGATGCGCCCCCCGGCGTGCCCGCATCAGAGGCAGAGGCACGCCGGGGGTGACCAGGGGGGCGCGCCCCGGTCAACCCCTTTTCATACACCATGCCCTGACCTGCGACGATTCGCCGAGCGTCGGGCCTCGCCATAATTCTATGACATCAGCCGCCCGTTAACCGATGTGAGGCATTTTGTTGCCATCGAGATAATGGGCCGCTCGCAGCATCATCGATGGGTGAATCGCCAATTCTCCAAGTTCGTCACCGGCAAAGAATCGAGCGTCTTTCGCTTCACTTCCGTCTGCGAGCAAAGATCCTCCCACGATCCGTGATTCAAAGCAGATAGCGAATTGCTGTCGAACCTCGCCGTTGTCGTAAGCGATCACATGTCTTGGATCGGTGAAAGTGCCGACGATGCCGACCACCTCAACATCCAAACCTGTTTCCTCTTTAACCTCGCGTACGGCAGTTTCGGGCAGCGACTCGCCCACATCCATCGTGCCTCCAGGTAGCGCCCACAACCCGTTGTCTGAACGTCGAATGAGCAAAATGCGCCCATTCGCGTCGGGGACTACAACGGTTGCGGCTGGAACGAGGGAGTTGGGCTTGGGAGCAGATGGATCATTATAGAAATCGCGGCGAGCCATCAGAAGCCTTTCTCTGTAACTGGAACCGAGAGACGCCATACCTTCTCAAAGCTAGAGATGTAGTGATCAAATAGGCGCCCACCTGGGACTCTCTGGATATGAATTACTGGCGATTGAGATGCTGGCGCACCATAGGCGTGCGAATTTACAAGCAGCGTGTCATCGAAGCGGAAGATCGAATTGTATAGCGTCGCCGACTGGAGCCGGATATCTATTCCCGGGCGATTGAATGTGTCTTGCAGATGGGTCAGGCTAAGTCTCGCGCGGGCGGATACACCCCCGAAAACCCCCTCTTCGGCTCCGCGCAATGCCACGGATTCGGAGTCTGGATCTCCCAGTATCAGGCGAATCCGGGTCCCGCTCTCACCTTTACGTATAAAGGTCTTGCCAATGTCTGGAGTTCCGTCCATAAAAAACAATCCGGCATAGATTAGGATGTCGACGCAATCGCGTGCTTGGTCCAGCAGGGAGGACCATAGATGTACCGGGACCGCCCCCCGATGTGGATACAAGGCGACGAATTCTGCGAGGCTCGCCGACTTTTCCTTTCCTTCGTCTAGCAAATCTGGCCAAAGATACAACTCGTCAGCCTTGAGTGTCGAAGCCGTTGCAATTCTGTATTCCCGGCGAGGGATGCGGTTTTTGCTTATCCATCTTTCGGCGGTTTTCGGATCGACTCCCACAATCTGGGCAAGCCGCTCGGTCGTGAGGCCAGCGGCCGCGATGCTTGCTCGTAGGCGCTCGTTCGGCATCTTCCTCGCCTTCCGCCGAGCTGGGACGTGCCGGGACGCTCACAGGACACAACGATCATAGTCTGGACGTCCCTTAGCGTCCCGCACGGGGGGTAACCGCGTCCCTCGCCATCTGTCATGTTCTGTCGTAGGGCGCTTCGGGTCACCTTGGGCTACACACGACGGGGTGCCCTACCTAGACGTCCCCGGGTGTGCTGCCGCCGACGATGCCGGTGCGCCCGGGGACACCCATGTGAGCCGCGAGGGGGACGGGATGCCGTACATAAAGATCGTTTACAAGGGGGCCGCGCCGACCACGACCTACATGCAGTGGGCTCCGGTCGTGGCGGCCGGTCTGCGGCGGATCGTGGGCGAGGCTCTGGAGGAACCGGGGGTGGCGTCCGTGGAGCTGACGGACGACGCGGGCTCACGCGTTCTGGTTGCGGAGAAGCCACGCGATCTTCTTGCTTTGGAGTGCGGGGGATGCTGAACGCAGCTGCGATCAGGGACCTTCCGCCATGTTGACGATCTTGGTTCGTTATGAGGATGATCGAGGGCCGTCCGCAACCATCGCGAGTCCGGACGTGCTCCGTAACGCCGACCTTCCGGCGCTGGCCTCGCGGTTGCTGCGGATGCTTCCGGCGGTCGAACGGGTGCAGATCTTCGATGGTGAACGGCCGGTCGCCGATACCGCCTCGCGGGGGCAGGGTGAGGTGAGTCGGGGCTCATGCCGTTCGTCCGGCTGATCGCGGCGCCTGGTAGGGCCGGAGCGTTGTACTACGTTCCTGCGTGGAAGGCCCGAAGGATGGACCTTCCCGACGCGGCCCGGCGTGCGCTGGTCGAAGATCCGACTGTGACCCGCGTCGACCTGCTGTCGGATACCTACGAGGTAGAGCAGATGATCAACAGAGAGTAGCTGCCTCGTCGCGTCTCTATCGGAGTGAGGCTCTGCCTGTGGCGCGGTGCCTGCCGGTAGCGGTGCGGGTGGGAGCGTAGCGGCGCCACACGCTGTCGTCTTGTCCGGTGCATCCGCTGTGACCTGCATCGATAGCGATACGGGCGACCCCAACCCGGGCGACCCCAACCCGGGCGGCCCCGGTCCGTGCCGACCCCGGTCCGACGGGCGACCCCAACCCGGGCGGCCCCGGTCCGTGCGGTCTCCTAGAAATCAACTGGGTAGTGTGTTATGCCTCTTGTATTAGGCCTGGACATATTATCGGGTGAGCCATCCTAGCCATGCTCCGGCGATAACGGACGGCACGGCGACGAAAAGGACGACTACGGCGATAAAATACCAGGGGATTTTTCCGTCGGGCTCCTGGTAGAATCGGCTGAACATCACGGACCTCCTTTTGCTTCCCTCTTTGCAAGGGGACGGAAGGTGCTTGCGGGTGGCGGTGGGTTTTTGGGTCCGGGACGCGTGGATGGCATGCGGCCGTGCCCGTCTCCGGCATGATCACCGCGTGTGGTGTCATGCCCGGTGGTGAGTCGGTGGTCGATTTCGATCGCGAGCGCGGTTATCAGGTTTTTCTCGTGTGTCCTGCGGAAGGTGTCTCCCTCAATCCGGTAGTAGACGCTGGCGGCGTGGCGCCGTTCCGTTTTTGTGAGCCGCACTCCCATGCCACGCGGCGCGGGGTCCAGCGCGAGTAGTGCCCGCAGGGCTGACCCGCGTGGGTGACCGAGTGCCTGTGTGGCCGCGTGCAGCAGCCTCACGACCCCCCGCGCGCGCCCACTCGCCTCCCTGCGCTGCCACGAGGGCTAGCAGGCGTGGCGCGGCGTTGATGATGTCTTCGGGGCCCCGGACGCCGTGATCGGCAAGCCTCCCAAGATCTTCTATGAGTCGCCGTTGGCGGTCATCGCCCGTCATGATCCGTCTTCCCGTCGTCCCGTGCATACGCCGTTGCGCCTGCACACAGCCTGCCAGTGATCGCACGCTCACGCATCCGGGTTTTTTCCGGGTTTGGTCCGGGTCCGGTCCCCCGGAATTCCGGCTCCCAGCCACTAATACCCCCCGGATTTGCCGGTCTAATACCTGCGGTGCGGCTTTTCATCGGGAAACATGGGCGGTGTCCGGCGGGGCTGACAGAAACGGCCCCGAAGGCTTGCCCCCATCCCTCGGGAGTTCCTGTGTTCCTACTTCTTCTATTCCTTTTCCTGCTGGTTCTGGCCGTGCCGCTGTGGCGTTTCCTCGCGGTGTTCGTGCCGGTTTCCCTGGCCCTCTGGACATTTTCGTGGGCGGCCACGACATCCACCCCCGGATACGGCAAGTACTTCATCGCTATCATTTTCATTCTTCTGGCCGCGCGGGCTATTAAGAAGTGGACACACAAGCCGTGACCAGAATGCACCGCGTTCTCTTCTGGACAGCCCTTGCAGTCTGGCTCGCCGATCTTTTTCTGCTAGGCGTCCTAGCCGGATACAACCTGCACCATGAATACCGCCCGCGGCCGTGCCCGACGCCGGTTGGCCGTGCCATTCCCGCGTTTTCTTTCTCCCCTCTCCCTTCCCTTTCGCGAGGTGACTGCCGTGTTCGATGATCGCGAGCTCGCCGTCCTTGAGAAGCGCGCGGCCGACGCCTTCGACACCCATATGGACGGCTACACGGCAAGCGCAGTCCTCCACGACATCTTCATGGACATTCTGGGCCAGGACGAAAAGGGTATCGAAGCAATACGGTACGTACAGAACCTGCTGAAAGCCCACCGGGACAAGACCCTCGCGGAATGGCTGACCGCCCAGGATCTGTGGTTGTTCGCGGCAGGCATCGCCTATGACACCAACTTTGACGATGACGAAGACGAGGCCAACCACTGATGATTCCCTTTTCCATTCTCTTCCTGCTTCTTATCGTTGTCATCGTCATGATCCGCGCGTTTGACCTCAACCCGTGGCAAGCGTTCGTCTGCGCCGCGCTCGGTTTCTACGTCGCACAGTCCAATTTCTCGGACACGTTTCAGGGCATTCTCAACCAGATTTTCGGCATATTTTCCTCTATTCATCTGTAGGCCGCGCGGGGGTGTCCGGCTTCCGGACACCCCCGTTTTCCTCTGAGAAGAGAAGCCATGCCACGAACCCACACCAACGATCAGCGTCGGATGACACGGAAAATACGGCGGATGCGCCGCTACATGCGCCGTTCCACCCGACGAAAACTCCGGGAGAACCACTCCGGCCCGATGGCCGTGACCAGTATCACCGGTTTCTTCTGGCGGTTCCGCAGCGAATTTCTCCCGTTCTATATCGCTCTGTTCCTGGCGGTGTCCGCCACGGTGGCACACCGGGCGTGGGGCGCGGTGCCGTGGTGCTGATGACCCTGTTCAGCCTGGCTACGGCGTGTGTGGTAGCACGCAGGATGCCGCGCCGGATCGAACGCGCCTACGCCGTGACCGTGGCCATCCTCGCGTCCGGATGGTGGTCAGCCGCCGCGATTCTCAGCCCTGGCCACCCACCCCTTCCCACCCTGCTCGTCACAGCCGGCACTGTGGCCGCTATCCCATGGTGGGCACATCGGCGCCGACGTGAACGGGTCCGGGTCGAGCGCACCATGCAGGCGTGGCCTGTCCTCGCCGAAAACGCGGGGCTTTCCGGTTCACGGGTGATGTCCGCGATAGTAGATGCGTGGGGATATACCGCGCGAGTGGCGCTACGCCGTGGCATGTCCGCCCGTAGCGCCATCGCCCGGAGCGACGAAATAGCCTCCATGCTCGGTGTCCGGCCAAACTCGGTACGGGTGACCGCCGATCCCGACCGTGAAGACCATGTCATCGTCCGAGTGACAGAAACCGATCCTCTGGCACGCCCGAACCCCTGGCCCGGACACGACCACCCCGCGACGATCACCAAACCGATTGCTATCGGCGTTTCCGAGGATGGCACGGCCGTAACCGTTCTTCTCCTCCGCCGCCATGTCCTCATCGGTGGCGTCGTCGGCGCGGGGAAATCGGGCCTAGTGAACACGATCCTCGCCGGGCTCATTCCCGCAGACGATGTGACCGTCTGGGGAGTGGACCTGAAAGGCGGCATGGAACTCGGCCCGTGGGCGCAATCACTCGGCAGGCTCGCGACCACACCGGACGATGCCCTAACCCTCTTCACCGCCGCATGGGAAGAACTGAACCGGCGCACCCGCGAGCAAGCACAGCGCGGGGAAAGGACCTGGAACCCCACCCTGGAACGCCCAGCACTCGCGATCTTGGTCGACGAATTCGCGGAACTCCCCCCGGAAGCACTGGACATAGCTGATTCTCTGGCCCGTCTCGGCCGCGCAGTCGCGGTCACGCTCATCGCTGCCACGCAACGACCAACCCAAGACGCGACGGGAAACGGCGCTATCCGTAGCCAGATGGACGTCCGGATAGCGCTGCGAGTCCGGGAACGCGCCGACACAGACCTCATCCTCGGCGCAGGCGCCTACAAAAGTGGTTGGCGAACCGACGCCTTCACCCTTCCCGGCGTGTTCCTCATCCTTGACCCCGACCACACCACGCCCACACCCCACCGTGCCTACCTGCTAGACGACGACACCGTGGCGGATATCACCAGCCGCTATCCCACGCCACCGGCTCTACCCGCCCGGTCGGACGGGCCGCACACGGACCATAACCCCGACCCCAACAGTGCCCTGTGGACTGCCCTCACGGCAACACCGGACGGCGCCAGCGTGCCCGACCTGGTGACCGCCACCGGCCGGTCCCGTCGATGGGTGTACTACGCCCTACAGCAGCTCCAGGAAGCCGGCAAGGTGCGCCAGGCCGCGCCCGGCCGTTGGCACGCCACCCCCCACCGCCCATGACCCACCGTCACGGAACCGCCGTGCACACCCCCGTGCAAACCACCGTGCAACGCCGTGCACCCCGGCGTGCGTGCACGGCCCTACGCGCGCGCGTGCGCGCCTACGCGCGTAGGCACCCACACACCCCCACCCGTGCACACCACGGCACATCGCCACAGACAGTCACATCACCGGGCGGACCCACCCCGCACCCCTACACGCGGGTAGGGCACACCCACACCCACACCGCGCACGCCCGCGCAGCGACCACCCCCGCCACACCGCACCCAACCCCGGGAACGCCGCCCGCTAGCACCACGCCCGCGACCAGGTAGCGGCAACACCC
>NZ_CDWWXA010000016.1:0-5721 GCF_977971845.1 Frankia sp. CeCAU1
GCCGGGCGGTGGGGCGGTGGGGCCTCGGCTCCGGCCCGCCGCGGCGGGCCGGATCGCTCGGAGCGAGAAGCCGGCGATCGTGCGGCCGCGAGCCGCCGTGACACCGTGACACCGGGCCGCCGTGACACCGGGCCGCCGTGACACCGGGCCGCCGTGACACCGGGCCACCGGGCCGCCGTGACACCGGGCCACCGGGCCGCCGTGACGCCGCGGAATGGCGGCACCGGATCCGGGCACCATCAGCCGAACCGCCGACCCGGGATCAAATTAGTCCGGGATCACGGCAAATCGTTTGCGCCGTACATACCCGAAGCCCGATTACCACCGACAAACTACCCCTTGAGTGAGGGTTACCGGGAGTGACCACAAGATAGCCACAGCACCGTGGTATAAAGTCGCACGCGCCATACCGGACTGCGTGTTGGGGAGGCTGTTCGTGTACCACGAGCGAACGGTTGCAGCACCGTACGAGGCAGCACCGTACGAGATTGTTGGACGGAGTTACCACAAACGGCCCGTCCCATCGCGCAGCCGCCCGGCACCGGCCCCGGCCCCGGCGCATCCGTGACCATACGGGATTCGAGGCCCGCCCCCCGATCAGGGGTAACCAGCCGCACCCGGTTGACGAGATGAGGACCGGCGAGGATACAAGATCATCGTCATCCGCTGTAAGCCGATGACGCCGAGAGAGGACAGGACGAGGGAGTGGCTTTGAACGAAAGCGGTCGGCGCGTGTCC
Source organism: Frankia sp. CeCAU1 (assembly GCF_977971845.1). Lineage (NCBI taxonomy): Bacteria > Bacillati > Actinomycetota > Actinomycetes > Frankiales > Frankiaceae > Frankia > Frankia sp. CeCAU1. The sequence continues at coordinate 739 of NZ_CDWWXA010000016.1, forward strand.
CTTGCGGTCGCGACGCCTGAAGGTGGCGCGTTCTTCCCGGCGTTGCACTTCGACGACCTGCCGGCCTCGGTGGTCAGCCGGTTCCGGGAGGTCGCCACGCACCTGCCCGATACACCCGCGCTGGTCTCGCCCGGCGTCGTCATGACCTTCGCCGAGGCTGATCGCCGGACCGATGACATCGCGATGGCGGTCCTCGGCCGCCTCGACGCGAACGAGGACGGTCCGGTCGCGACCCTGCTGCCGCACAGCGTGGCCGGCCTGCTGGGCGTGCTGGGCGTCCTGAAAACCGGACGCCCGGTCGTCCCGCTGGATCCGATGGTGCCCGCCGAGCGGATGGCGCAGATCGTTCGGCAGGCCGGCTGCGTGGCCCTGCTGACCGACCTGGGCGACAGCTCCGTGGCCCGCTCGACGGTGGGCCTGCAGCCGGTGGGGACCAACGGTTCGAAAGCCACGTCCGAATCCAGCATGAATCCGGACGCCCTGCTCACCGCGCTGGCCGGGGGTGGCCCCCGCCACGTCCTGGACCTCGCCACGGCTGCCGCGGACGGCGCCCGGTGGATCGCGGCAAACGGCGCGGACGCGGTCTGGTGGCCGCAGCCGCTGGTCGACGATCCGGCCTGCATCGTGTTCACCTCCGGTTCGACCGGCGCACCCAAGGGCGTGGTGTGGACCAACGGCACGTTCCTGTGCGACGCCTACGCCGGCGCCGAACGTCTCGGTTTCGCGCCGGGCGACCGGCTGGCCCTCGTGCTGCCGTACTCGTTCGCCGCCGGCATCACCGTGGTGGTGTTCGGTCTACTCAACGGGGCCGGGGTGTATGCCTATGATCCACGGGCGGCGGGCCTGAGCGGCCTCGCCGACTGGATCTCCTCGCAGCACCTGACCGCGCTGCAGACCACTCCGTCTCTGCTGCGCTCCCTCGTCGGCTCGCTCGAACCGGACCAGGTCCTCGCCGACCTGCGGATTGTGACCACGTGCGGGGAGGCCGTCTACGGACGCGACATCACGGCGCTGCGGCCGCACGTGCCACCGGCGTGTACCTACGTGAACTGGTCCGGTGCCTCCGAGATCGCATCCCTCGGCTTCTTCGAGGTCCCGCCGGGCACGCAGCCGCCCGCGGGCACGGTACCCGCAGGCCTGCCGGCGACCGGCAAGGAGGTGGTACTGCGTCGCGAGGACGGCACGCCCGCCGATCCCGGCGAGGTAGGCGACGTGGAGGTCACCTCGGCCTACCTGTCGGCCGGGTACTGGGGGAATGCGGAGATGACGACGTCCCGCTTCACCCCGCTCACCGATGGCCGGACCACCTGCCGGACCGGCGACGTCGGCCGGTTCGAACCCGACGGCACGCTGATCCTGCTCGGCCGCCGGGACGCGGCGGTGAAGATCCGTGGCTATCTCGTCGAACCGAGCGAGGTGGAGGCGGCGCTGCTGAGCTCCGCGGAGATCGCCGAGGCGGTCGTCACCGCCGTTGCGCATCCTTCGGCGCGGAACCGGCTGGTTGCCTATGTCGTGCCGGCGGTACACGGCAACACCCTGTCCCCGGTCCGAATCCGGCGGAGGCTGCGCGAGAAGCTGCCGGTCTGGATGGTCCCGACGATGATCATCCCCCTGGCAGAACTGCCCCGCAACGAACGCGGCAAGGTGGACCGGGGCGCGCTGCCGCCCCCGCCGGAGGCCCCGGCCGTCTCCGCCCGGCCGAGAACGCAGTGGGAGATCGTCGTCGCCGACATCTGGACGCGGGTTCTCGATCTCGAGGAGGTCGGCATCGGGGACGACTTCATGGAGCTCGGCGGCGACTCCCTGGCCGCGAACGAGCTGCTCACCCTGGTCGCGGAGAAGCTCGGGATCACCATGCCGTCATCGGCACTGGTCGACGCGCCGACGCTGGGCGAGTTCGCCCGCGCGCTGTCACTCGCGCAGCAGTCGGGTCCGCGACACCCCACCGTCGTCCCCCTGCGCACCACCGGCTCGCGGCCGCCGCTGTTCTGCTTCGCCGGGGCCGGCGCGCTCGCCCTCGGCTTCCACTCACTGGCCCGCCGCCTCGGCGACGACCAGCCGGTCTACGCCTTCCAGGCGCACGGGCTGGAGCGGCGGGGCGTCCCGGACTGGAGCGTCGCGCGGACCGCCCGCCGCCACCTGGAGATCATCCGCGTCCTGGCTCCCCGGGGTCCCTACCTGCTCGCCGGGCACTCGCTGGGTGGCCTGATCGCCATGGAGATCGCCCAGCAGCTCGCCGCCGCGGGAGAAGAGGTCGGTTTCCTGTCCATCATGGACACCTACCTGCCGGCCTCGCTGCGGATCGAGTCGGCCGGGTCGGGCGGCACCGCCGGGTCGGACGGAGCCACCGGGTCGTCGAAGGCAGCCGAGGACCACGCGCGCGGTTACCGCGGCCGGCTGGCGCGGTTCACCCAGAAGCTGCTACCCGAACAGCGGGCGAACTTCACCAGCAAGGCGACCCTCAAGAAAATGGTGCAGATTCCGCTCACCGGGGTCGTACAGTTCGGCGGGCTGGAGCAGTTCGACGTCTTCTTCAACCACGGGCGGCTTCTCGAACGTTTCTACCGACCGCGGCCATGGCCCGGCCGGACCCTCGTGTACCGATCGGCGGAGAATCCGGACCAGGAGGACGCATGGTCGGCATTCCTCACCGGGAGCCATGACACCCATTTCGTTCCCTGTGAGCATTTCTACCTGCTCCGCGAACCGCACATCATCAAGATCTCGGAGCATTTCCGGGCCGAGATCGACCGGGTGGTCGCCGGGCTGGCGAAGACAGGCTGACTGCGACGGACTGAGCACTCCGTTCGCCTAGCGGCGGTCGGCTGCGTAGGTCACCCTGACGTCGGTAAAGCCCAGCGCGCCGAGTAGACCGCGCAGCATGGCGGTGGTGTTCTTCCTGCCCAGGTCGAGCACCTGACCGTCCGTCTTCGCCGCGTCGGTCATCCGCGCCGACGCGGTCCGGTAGAGCTCCTGGTCGGTGCCGACCCCACCGAACAACCCGCCGACGCGGTTCAGCGCGCCGCGCTGGCGGGCCACCACGTAGCTGTGGTCGAGATCCAGCTCGGGCCTGGACAGCGTCGGGTTCGGCAACTCGATGGTGACCACACGACGGTCCGGGGAGACGGTGACCGCGTCCTTGCCGAGCGCACCAAAATTGATCACCGAGTCGACGGTACCGACCCCGACGAACAGGGTGCGCTCGCCGCGCAGCACATCAGGGATCCACTTGCTGTCCTTCTCGAGGTCGACCACCACCTCGAAGTGGGCGCTGGCGGCGTGATAGTCGCTCAGCTCTTCCAGGGAACGCAGCACCGCCGGGGAACTGCGGTCGACCGTCCTCTCCTCGAACGGGTTCGGCAGGCTCGGCCGCCATCCCGCCACCAGGGCGATGCCGGCGAGGACGAGCACGATGACAGCGACGACGGCGACGGCGACGGCGACGATCAACCGCAGTGGGCTGAGTCGGGACGACGGAGACCGCAGAGATCGCGGAGACCGGGTCGAGCGGGTGGGCCGGTCCAGGCCGGACTCGTCGTTCATGGGCGTCTTCTACCCGAAATGGCCGGCAACCACGCCGATGTCGGCGCTATGACTCTCCGGGCGCGATCGTGGAGCCACGCTGGGCGGTACGGGCGAGGATGATCGCCGTACGGTCGTCGCCCTGCCGCCCGGGCGCGTACCGGCGAACCGCGTCGAAGGCGTCGTCGAGCAGCGCCACCGGCGTGCGCGTGGGATCGCGCAGGATCTCGGCGATCAGCCGGTGCAGCCCGAACTGCCGCCCGGCCTCGTCACGCGCCTCCACCAGTCCGTCGGTGTAGGCGAAGAGCACGTCGCCCGGTTCGAGCCGCAGCGTCTGGATTCCCCACGCCCCGGGCTCCGCGAGCAGGCTCGACATCAACGGGCCCGTCGGAGGCAGCCGAACGACCTGCGCCGTTTCCAGCCGGGAACCGACGATGGAACCGGCTCCCGGCACCCGACCGGACCCGGGGCCGGCACCGTTCGCCCCATTCCCCGGCCCGCAGGCCGATCCAACAGCCTGCGCGGATCCAACAGCAGCCGCCATGATGGATCCGCCCGCCCCGTCACCGGGGCCGCATCCCGGCCGGGCGGGATCGCGGGGTCCGACCAGGTGAGCGGTCGGAGCGGGTATCTGCGGTGAGGATGCCTCACCGGGAAGCACCGCGTCCGCAGGTACCTTGCCTGCGGGCAGCTCACCCACCCACACCTCGCCCACGGGCGACTCGCCCGCCGACGCCATGTTCCCGGGGTTCCCGGGCACCGCCCGGCGCAGCAGTAGCACGTCGGGATGACCGGCGTTGACGTAGTACAGGTCCCCGGTCCGCGGGTCGACGACGGCAATGATCGCGGTCGCGAACATCTCTTCGATCTCGCCGAGGTTGTCCACCGTCCACTCCAGGGCCCGACCGGGATCGATCTCCGTCGACAGAGCCGCGTCGAGCAGTTGCTTGAGCCGCAACGCGAAGACCCCGGCCGCGGCTCCATGACCGGAGACGTCACCGACCACGACGGCGACCCGCCCGTCGGGCAGCTCGAAGGCGTCGTACCAGTCCCCGGCAAGTTCGCCCTCGGCCGGATCGACCCGGCCGTGCAGGACCAGGCCGCGGGCCCGCAGGAGCGAGGGCGTGAGCGCGTCCCGCAATGCGATCACGGCGGGTCCCTGCTGGGCCAGGGCTTCCCACGACCGCTCGTTCTGGCGGACAAGCCGCACCAGCTGGGCGCGCATCGTCTCGACGTCGGCGGCCAGCTCCACGATCTCCTTGGGGCCGACGGAGGGGATCCGGGTGTCGTAGCGACCGGCGGCCACCGCGTTGACGGATCGCTGCAACGCTCCGATCGGGCGGAGCAGCCATCGCCGCGAGATGATCATAATGGTTAGCAGGAAGCCGAGGATGACGAACATCGCGCTGGCCAGCGAGCTCAGCAGCAGCACGGAGGCACTCTCCACCCGCCCGGACGCCT
>NZ_CDWWXA010000016.1:6073-19014 GCF_977971845.1 Frankia sp. CeCAU1
AAGTCCTGGCGCGCCTTGGTGCGCACGATATCCTGGGCGGTGGCGGTGTCTTCTCTCGCCATCGCGGCCAGTTCCGGCTGGACAACCTCGCGACGCCAGTCCCGGTACGCCCGGCCGACTTCCCCGTGCTGTGCGCGCAGCGCGGGGAAGTCGGCCAGCAATGCGTCCAGCCGTGCCGTCAGGACCGGGATGGACCTGGCGGACTCGTTGTAGGGGACCAGGAAACCCCGGTCCCGGGTGATGATGTAGCCACGCAGAGCATTCTCCTGGTCGACAAAGTCGGCCAGGAGCATCGCGGTGGTGGTCGCAGCCGGGTCCAGATGCCTGCTCCGCTCCGTCGCGGCATGATGTGACCGCAGGGCGGAGACCACGGCCAACACCAGCATCACGATGATCCAGATGCTGGCGAGCAGCGTCAGCACCCGGATGCCACGCCGAAGGCCAGCCGTCTCACCCATGTGAAGATTGTCGTCCAGCCGTCGGGCGCCGGTTGTGTCGGGTGACGTGTGGGGTCCCCCGGGGGGCTCGTACGACAGCTACCCCATCTCGCGGCTGGAACGATGAGCGCCGCACTGACTGTGCCGCGCCGGATGATCGCAAACCTCGGCAACGACGCGGACCTGCCCTGGCCCCGGACTTTCGCCAATGATCGTTTGATGACATGTCGGAAATGAGCGAAAATGACGATACGTCGTCACTCTTTCGGACGAGGCGGAGACCTCCGGGTTCCCACGGCACCGAGCGCTCCGGAGTGCCGGGAGCTGGAACGGTGCCCGTGGTCCACTCGTTAGGCCTGCTGAGCTCGGCGGATCCCGAGCCGGGGACTGGCCCGGCCGCTGCGGTGCCCGGTGCCGACGGCGCCCAGTGCGTACCGCCGGTCGGCGCGGGAGTTCGGTCAGCCTCCGTGCTGGTGCCGACCCCGCCAGCGGCCGCGCATGTGGTCGACCACGACGGCCTCCGCGGGCACGACTCCCATGGAGCACGGTGGATGACGGAGTCACGGTGGAGGGTAACGGATCGACCGATCTCGGGAGTTGAACGCATGATCTGGGAGGCTGTCAGACGATGACTTCGGGTTCGGTCACCGAACCGACGCACGCATCGAACGTGGCTGGTCGCCCCCGCGGCGCGGCGCGGCCCCCGCGGCTGGCCGGGCGATCGCCCGAGGGCCCGACCGAGGCGGCAATCTGGACCCGCGGGCTCGGCAAGCGGTACGGCGATCGGGTGGCGGTGGACCATCTCGACCTCCAGGTGCCGCGCGGGACGCTGTCCGGTTTCGTCGGCCCGAACGGGGCCGGGAAGTCCAGCACGCTACGCATGCTGCTGGGGTTGATCCGCCCCACGGCGGGCCAGGGGTACGTGCTGGGCGCGTCGATCTCCCATCCGGCCCGCTACCTGGGCCGGGTCGGGGCGATGATCGAGGGCCCGACGTTCCATCCCGGGCTGTCCGGCCGGCGCAATCTGGACCAGCTCGCCCTGCTGCGTGGGATCGGCGGGCGGCGCCGCGCCGATCGCGCGCGGCGGGTCGGGGAAGTCCTCGCACAGGTGGGCCTGACCGAGCGAGCCGACGACCGGTTCACCGCCTACTCCCTCGGGATGAAGCAGCGCCTGGGCATCGCCGCCGCTCTGCTGCCCGATCCCAGCCTGCTCATCCTGGACGAGCCGACGAACGGCCTCGACCCGGCAGGCATCCGGGAGATCCGCGCGCTGCTGGGTCAGCTGGCCAGCAGCGGCATGACGGTCTTCATGTCGAGCCATCTACTGACCGAGGTCGAGCAGATCTGCGATCATCTGGTGATGATCAATGGCGGGCGGATGCTGTTCCAGGGGCACGTCACCGACCTGCTCTCCGCCGAGGATCCCCGGATCCTCATGGTGCCCGAGCGGGACGACGACGCCCGCCGCCTGGCCGGGCTCCTCGGTGAGACCGGCCTTCGGGTCGAGATCGACCTCTGCCCCGGGCCGTCGTGCGACGCGGGAGTCGGCGAACGCCATCCGGTGGTGACCGCCCACGCCCGCGAGGGAGTGGCCGCGGACCTCAACCGACTGGCGATGCGCGCCGGCATCACCCTGCGCTCGCTGCGCACCCATCGGCCGAACCTGGAGGAGACCTTCCTGCGCGTCACCGGCGAAATCGACGGCGACCTCGTCCGTTTCGGGCACACCCCGGACGGCAGCGTGCCCGCCGTGGGAGCCGGGCTCGACCCGGCCCAGAGCCGTGGAGGTGCCACATGATCACGGCTTTCCGCGCCGAATGGGTGCCGCTGTTGCGGACCCGGTTCCTGCTCGGGACGCTGGGGGCGGTCATCGCCTCGGCCCTGCTCGGCACCGTTCTGACCTTCGTCTCGGTGGGGCACAACGACTTCGATGGCGACCCCGTCACGGCCAGCGGGCTGTCCGCCGCGAACGGCGTCGCGCAGGGGGTGCAGGCGGTCAGCATCCTGCTCGGCGTGGTGGCCCTGTCCGTCGTCGCCGCGTCGCTCGCAGGCGACCACGCGCACGGGGCCCTGCGCAACCAGCTCGTCGCCCAGCCGCACCGGCTCCGGCTTCTCGCCGGCAAACTGCTGGCTCTGGCGGCATTCGTGGTCCTCGTCATCGCCGTGGCGACCGTGGTCTCGGTCGCGCTGTCCTTCGCGCTCGCGCCGCTGAAGGGGGTGTCGACGGCCGCCTGGAGCAGCGCGGCGGGGCTGGCCGAACTGAGCAAGAGCTTTGTCAACCTGTGCGCCGGATCGCTCGGTTACGCCGCGCTCGGCGCCCTGGCCGCGATCGTCTTCCGCGCGCCTGCCGCGGCGATCGCGGTCGCGGTCGCCTACGCGCTGCCGGTGGAGATGCTGGTCACGCGCATCTACGGTCCCGCCCGGGCCTGGCTGCCGGTGCAGCTGATGGAGGCGATCGCCACCGGTGGCTTCGCCGTCGCCACGCCCTACGCCGACGCGCTGCTGCGCGGGCTGGTCTACTGCACCGCGATGGTGCTGGTCGCCGTCGTCCTCTTCTGGCGCCGGGACATGACCTCATAAGGAAACGTTATAAGGGAGCGTTATAAAGGAAGGTTGCGTCAGGGAGCCCAGCGCAGGTGCTGGGTCCGTTCCGGGTCGAGCTGTTCGGCCCGGGGAAGCCAGCGCAGCGGCTGGGTCGGCTCGGAGTCCGCCGTGCCGGCCGCTGTGGTCAGGGGCCCGGCCGCGGGCCGGCCGGTGCCGCGGCGGCCGTCGACCGGGAATTTCCCGTTGAAGATCTTGCGGAGGAAGGGTGACCGCAAGATGACGAAATGGTGGATGGCCAGGGTCACGCCGAAGGTGAGGGCGGTGACCAGGAGCATCTGCGGCCAGCGGAGGCTCGGGTCCAACGAGAGCAGCGTCGCGATGGCGTAGATCCAGAAATAGTGGAAGAGGTAGACCGTGTAGGAGGCGTCGGAGAGGTAGCGGACGGCGGGCCGCGGGCCGGGGACGAGCCGGCTGGCAAGGGCGAAGAGCGTGGCGGTGATCGCGATGGTGAAGAGGGTCCTGCTGAGCACCAGACCGGTGGATGAGGTCAGCACTCCACCCCAGTCCTGATTGGCCGCCAGCAGCAGGACGCCGGCCACGGCGAGCAGGATCGGCGCGGGCCGCTGAAAGGACGGCAGGATTCGCTGCCGATCCAGGTAGAGGAGCACGCCGAGGAGGAAGAACGGCAGGAAGTCCAGCGTCTCCTCGACCGGGAGGTCGAGGGGATCGGAACCGATGACGGGAGTCACCGCGGCCCGGTACCCGCCGCGGATGAGGATGGTGGTCACGATGACGAGTGAGATGATCGTGGCCATGACGCGCAGCCGACCGGTGGTGGCCCGCCGGTAGAGGGAGCTGGCCACAAGGCGGGATATGACGCTCACGGCCGCCGGGGTGCACAGCGCGTAGGCGAGCAGCACCATGAGGAACCACAGCTGCAGAGGCCAGCGCAGCTCGCCCACCGGCTCGGGGACGATGTTTCCACGCAGGAAGTCCAGGAACGAGACGTCCGGGTTGTGGAAGTTGTAGCTCAACCAGAGCGCGGTGGGATTGAACAGGACCAGGGTGCACAGAAATGGGATTCCCACGCTGGCGAGCCTGCGATGCACGGTGCGCGACGGCCCATACTTCCCGACGAGCATCGCGGAGAGGAACCCGGAGATCAGGAAGAAGTCCGCCATCCGGAAGAGGCCGGAGGCGTAGGCGATCCCGTGGAAGAACGGGTCGTCACCGAGCGTCGAGGCATGCACGAAGACGCCGCCCAGCATGAAGACGGCGCGCAACGCGTCCAGGTGGTGGTAGTGCCCGCCCGGAGCGGACGGCGCCGCCTTTCGCCCCACGATTCCTCCACCAAGGCTGCCGGACCGCTCCGAGCCCCTACGGGCGACGCCCTCCGGTGAAGACGTGGCAGGCTTACATCGTACGTATCATGAATGATACGAAACGAGAGGATTGCCCCGAGCTCCCAGGGACCCCGAACTCCCGAAGCTCAGTGCCCGAACACCTCGGAGTCGAGGGCGTCCGCCTCCCCCGCGGCGCCCCGGTCCAGTCCGGAGATCGCGGCAATCTCCTCAGCGGAAAGCGTGAAGTCGAAGACGTCGATGTTCTCTGCCAGGCGCCTGGGGCTGGCCGACTTCGGCACCACCACGATGCCCAGCTCGATGTGCCAGCGCAGGGCGACCTGCGCGGGGGTGCGCTCGTGCGCGGCGGCGATCCGCGTGATCACCGGTTCGTCGAGCAGCCCGGTGCCGGCGCCCAGCGGGCTCCACGCTTCCGTCACGATCCCCTGCTCCGCGTGGTAGGCGCGGATCGCGGACCGGCCGAGTCGGGGATCGAGCTGGATCTGGTTCACGTCCGGCACGACACCGGTCTGGGCCAGCAGCCGGTCGAGGTGGGTCGTCTTGAAGTTCGACACCCCGATCGCGCGCACCTGGCCGTCCTTCAACAGCTCGACGAGCCCCTTCCAGGCCTCGACGTACCGATCCCGCCACGGGTTCGGCCAGTGGATGAGGAGCAGATCGAGGTAGTCCAGCCCCATCCGGCGGGCGCTCTCCACGGCGGCCCTGCGCACGCCGCGGACGCTGTGCGAGCGTTTGTTGAACTTCGTGGTGACGAACAGCTCCTCGCGGGGCACGCCGGCGGCGCGTAGTCCGGCGCCCACTCCCTTCTCGTTGCCGTAGTTGTGCGCGGTGTCGATCAATCGGTAGCCCAGCCCGAGCGCCTGTTCCACCACCCCCTGGACCTCCCGGTCGTTCAGCGGCCAGGTTCCGAGCCCGAGCCTGGGCATCCGGGCACCGTGCGCGAGCGGGACGGTGGGGACAGGCGAAAGCACCACGGGCGTAGGACCTCTCTGGTACGAAGATCTGGTACGAAGAGATGCCGGGCACCCGACGGGATCCGCGCTCCGGCCGGCCTTCGAGCATCCGGGCGACACGGCCGCGATGGATGTGGTACCCACGTCGGCGAGCGAGACCCGGGGAAACGGGTCCGAAGACCCGGAGGGCAGACTGCCAACATGAGCACCGCCAGGGACGACAGACTCGCGGTACGACTACCCGAGGATGAAGCCGAGATCATCCGCTCGGCCGCGGAGGGTGAGGGCCTGTCCCTTGAGGACTTCGCCGTCGAGGCCATGAAGCGATACGCGCGAGAGGTTCTCGCCGACCGCCGCCTGTTCCGCGTCCCGGATGCCGACTGGAGCAAGCTCGAGGCGCTGCTCGACGCGCCGCCGCCGGACTCCCCCCGGCTGCGCCGGCTCCTCGACGAGGAACCGGGCTCGGAGCAGCAGGAGTAGCCGGAGCACCCCGCCACCTCTGCCCGCCTCCCGATCGGCCGACCAGTCGACCGGCGATCCCGACGCGGTCCGACGCGGCCCCAAGAAAGGATCCTACGCAGTGCCCCTCGCCAAGCCCGCGGCCCTGTCCGAGGGCCCGGACCGGCTCACCTTCAACAGCGGTGACGACCTGCTCGACGGCTGGCTGCGCCACCACGCCCTCGAACACCAGCAGGACCGGACGACAAACACGTTCGTGATCGTCGACGGTACCCGGATCGCCGGCTACTACTGCCTGGCCACCGCGGCCCTGGAACGGATCCCCGGTTCACGCCGGTGGTCGCGCCGGTCCACCGAACCCGTTCCGGCGATGTTCGTGGGACGGCTCGCGGTCGATGTCCGGTACCAGGGCCGCGGGCTCGGCGCCCAACTCGTCCGGGACGCCGTGATGCGGTCGCTGACCGTCCATCGCATGGTCGGGGTGCCGCTCCTGCTCGCCCACGCGATACGGCAACCCGGCCGGGCGTTCTACCGCCATCTCGGCTTCCTCGGCACCCACGTCGACCCCTACCTGCTCGCGCTGCCGCTACACGCCGCCGCCGGCGGGGGCTAAGCATCGCCGGCCGCCGCTGGCCCCCGCCGAACGCCGCTGGCCCCGCTGGCCGTCCGTCACCTACCCGTCACCGAGCAGCACATCCAGATTGACGCGCAGCAACCACTGATCGAGCTTGAACGGGGGGTACGGCCAGGGCAGGCCGTCGAGCACCAGCTGGTTCACCGGGAGCCACAGGCTGCGCCGACGGGCGTCGACCGCGCCGCGGCGCACCCCGACATACCGGGTCGCGGGGCCCCGCAGCCTGCTCAGCCCCACGTCGATCGGCCGGTCGGTGCGGAAGGTCATCCGCGTGCCGCGCCCCGCCGGCCGCACGACCTGCACCAGGCCGTCGAGCCCGGCGAGCAGCACCGCGCCGGTGGCCGGATCGACGGTGATGCTGCGCACCAGCCCACCCCGGTCGGTGCCCGCGACCAGGTAGTCGGGGCGGTTGGCGATGCCCCAGGTGTCGACCGGCCAGTTGCTCGTGGCGGGGGCCCGGGTCACCAGGCCGCGTTCCCCATCGATCTTCGGGTAGACGGCGAGGGTCTCCGCCCGCAGCCCGTCGGCCTTGGTGCGGGCCACATACAGGGTGCCGTCCGCGCCGAACACGGCCGACTCCATCCGGGAGCCGTCCTGAACGGCGCGCACCGCCGTGCTCTTCGGGCTGATGGTGCCCCGCGACGCCGAGTAGGAGAACTCCTGCACGGGGAAGGGCTGGGCCCGGAAGTCCAGCCCGCGCACGTCACTGATCAGCACGAACCGTTCGTCATCGGGTTCGCTGGTGGGATCGGCGACGACCTCCCGCGGGTTCACGACCAGTTCGAGGCCCAGCGGGCGGACCTGCGGGTACTGCCAGTGCGCCCGTACCCGGCCGGCAAGGTCGACGACGAGCAGGGCGCCGTTGTCGGTGCCGCCGACCCCGGTCCCCAGGTACTGGGCAATGACCAGGTGCCCGCTGCGGGGCAGCCGGGCGATCGAGGACGGCCCGCGCGGTGAGCGCGGCTCCAGCGGCGCGAGCACCGGGAAGGCCAGCGCCGCCACGTGCGGCGGGGTGGTCCCGGCGAGCTGGGCCGCCGTCCTGGACGCCGTCCGGTCGTAGGCCCACCGTCCGCCCGGGGAATCCCGCCGGAGCTGACCGATGCTCGGCAACTCGCCATCGATGGAGGTGTTCCAGCCGAAGAAGGGCATCAGCGAGACGAAGACCACCCGCTCGGTGCCGTCCGGACCGGGCACGACGATCACGTCCGAGATGTCCCCGCCGCCCACACCATGGTAGTTCGGGTCGGCCCGGGGCAGGCTTGTCCGGCCCTTCGTTGAGGGGATCATCAGGCGGGTGAACCGTTCGGCGGCCGGCTCGAAGATCTCTATCTCCATGCCCGTGCCGGTCAGCTCCGCCTGGTCGTCGGTGAACGGAGTCGTCGCGAGGAAGACGGTGCCGTCCGCGGCGACCGCGGACAGAAAAGCGGCCTGACCGGGGCCGAAGCCCCAGCCCGGCACCCCGGCAATCTCGATGGCCGACCGGTCGTCGAGGTTTCCGAAGGTGCCGGGTGCGCCGTAAATAGTCAGCAGGTTCCTGGGCAGGCCCGCCACCGCCCCGGCCGGCATCGACGGCCCCACGGTGACCCCGCCGACCGGTGCCGAGGGTCGGCTCAGCGGCAGGTCACCGGAGGATGTCGGGCCCGAGGACGAGGAGAGCAGGCGCGCGGCGACGAGGGCACCGGCGGATGTCGCGCCGAGGCCCACGGCCGTCGCAAGCAGGCGGCGGCGAGTGACGGCGAGCTGCGAACGCACCGACCCCGACGACCCGGGAGACCCGGGAGACCCGGGAGACCCGGGCTCACCACCGTCCGCGTTCGGACGGGTCTGGGCTGGCATCAGCGGTGGCCTCTCCGCGCGGGGTTGGCAGGGACTCGTCCGGCAGAGGAACTCCTCACACCCGGGCCGGGACCCCCTCGCCGGGCTGGGGGTTGGGTAGCCCCATGTCCCCCGCCGGCCGCCGGTGCGTCTCGGCGGCCCGCGCCGACCGGCGGTCGGTGTGATGCAGCTGGACCACGAGCAGGCCGACCGCGAGTGCGGTCACCGACTCGGCGGCGAGCGCGGCGGTGGCCGTGGCCATCGATCCGCCGCCGGCCGAGACGAGCGCCCCTGCCGTCGCCACCGTGGCGACGGCAAGCACGCCGACGACCCGGCGCACCCCGGCGCCGAGCAGGTACGTGGTGAACATCAGGGTGACGGCCAGCAGGGTCATGCTCAGCGCGAGCACCGACAGCGCGGAGGCGGCGGCGGTGAGATGCGCCCCGAAGACGAGTCCGATCAACCACTTCGCCGCGAACAGACCGAGCCCGGCAAGGAAGAGCCCGGGAGCGACGACGAAGACCAGCGCCACGACCAACGTGCCCCCGGCGGGGCGTCCCTCCTTGCGCCGTCGTGCCGCCTCGGGCAGCAGGAAGTTCGCGACCGCCAGCCCGATGAAGACCGGTACCCTGCAGGCCGTCGAGATCGCCGCGTAGCCGCCGACCCCGGAGGAGCCCAGCCAGCCGACGATGACGACGTCCATGTTCTGCAGCAGGGCGAGGGGGATCAGCGCGCCGAGGGCGACGGTGGTGTCGGCGATGACGCTCTGCCGGGCGCTGGCGCGTGGCGCCGGGATCGGCAGCGGAATCGGCCCGGTGGCCGGCGGTGTGCCGTCGTCAGGCAGCACGGGCGCCCCGCGCCGGAACACGGGCGGGCGCGGCAGCCGCGGGGTGCGCGTGACGGCCCACCGGGCGTGCTCGACGCCGACGACGACGCCGAGCACGATGCCCAGGCCCGCGCCGTTCACCCCGAGCCCGCCCAGCACGAGCACGATCACCAGGCCGATCCGGACGAAGCCCTCGACCACGAAGTTGACGGCGAGGCGCGGATAGGCCCCCCTGGCCTGCAGCAGGCCGCGTTCGACGCACAGCAGCGTCCACAACGCGGCACCGATGGTCGCCTCGGCGATCGCGAGCGGATGCGGATAGGACATCAGCGCGGCCACCGGCCGGCACAGCACCACCGCGACGATCGCGGAGATCGCGATGCCGACGCCGCAGGCGCCCCGCAGCCGCCGGATCCAGGACCACTGCTCGCGCCGGGTGCCCCCCGGGCCGGACGTCTCGTGCCGCACCACGGCGATCAGCAGCGCGTTACCCGCGACCGAGAGGATCAGGAAGATGCTGACCTGCACCGACACGGCGCCGTAGGAGTCCGGGTCCAGCGACCGGGCGACGATCAGGTTCATCAGCAGGTTGCACCCGTTGACGAGCATGCCGGCGACGGCCAGTGCTGCCGGACCGGCCAGCAGGCCCGTCACAGCCTCACGCGAGGGCTTCGCCATCAGCCTCCCCACCGGGAACGGGACACGTCGAATCACCCACAGCGGAACACCGGCCATGGTAGGTGGCCGACGATTTTCCGACATCGGTAGGTTGCAGGCGAACCTTGCAGACGAACATGGTAAGCCCTGGCGAGCGGAACGAAACGGAAGGAATGCCACCGGTGACGGGAACTCCCAGCGTGACGCCCCCGGGAGGATCGACACACCTCGGAGGGTCCCGGGAGCGCCGGTACCTGCCCACTCTCGCCGGCCGGCACGTGGTGTTCCTCAACTGGCGGGACCGGGAGCATCCGCAGGCCGGCGGGGCGGAGTTGTTCTGCCAGTCGATCGCCGAGCGGTTCGCCGCGGCCGGTGCCCGGGTCACCCTGCTGACCTCGCGGGCCACGGAAGGTGAACGCCCTGGTCCGCCCGTCGCCGAGTCCGTTGGCGGCGTCGAGGTGCGCCGCGGGGGCGGGACCTTCGGCGTCTATCCGTCGGTGCTCGCCCGGCTGGCCAGCCTGGGCCGGGCCGGGCACCGCGTCGACGCCGTCGTCGACTGCCAGAACGGGATCCCGTTCTTCAGCCCCCTGGTGCTGCCGGCGAGCACCCCCGTCGTGCAGGTGCTCCACCACGTTCATCAGAAACAGTTTCCGTTGTACTTCCCCGGGCCGGTCGCCCGGGTGGGGCAACTACTGGAGGCGCCGGGCAGCCGGTGGGTCTACCGGCACCGACCGGTGGTGGTCGTCTCCCCCTCGACCCGCGCCGAGGCCCGTGACATCCTCGGCCTGCCCGGCCCGCGCTTCCTGGTCCCCAACGGGGTGACCACCACGACCGCCGGGGCCACCACGACCGCCGGGGCCACCACGTTCACGGGCCCGGCTGGCGGCGGGCCCGCAGGCTTGGATGGCGGGCCCGCGACGACGCCCACCATCGTGTGCGTCGGCCGGCTCGTGCCGCACAAGCGGCTCCACCTGCTCCTCGACGCGCTGCCCGCGCTGGTCGGGGCGCATCCCGGGCTCACCGTCCACATCGTCGGCGACGGCCCGGACCGCGAACGGCTGACCGCCCGCGCGGTCGCCCTCGGGCTGACCACCCGGGACGGTGACGCCGTGCGCTGGCACGGCTACACCGATGCCGCCACCCGCGACCGGCTGCTTTCCTCGGCCTGGCTGACGGTCAACCCCTCGCATGGTGAGGGCTGGGGGCTGTCGGTACTGGAGGCCGCCGCCCTCGGGGTGCCCGCGGTGGCGTTCCGGGTCCCGGGGCTGCGCGACGCGGTCCGGGACGGGACGACGGGATGGCTGGTCGACGAGGGCGAGCCGCTGGAGAAGACCCTCGACGCGGCGCTACGGCTACTGGCCGAGCCGCCCGCGGCGGCCGAGCTGCGCGCGGCGGCCCGCGCCTGGGCTGCCGGGTTCACCTGGGACGCCAGCGCCGAACTGCTGGCTCGGGTGGTCACCGCCGAGATCGACCGACTGGCCGGCCCGGCGGCGAAGCGGGCCGAAGCAGGAGAACAAGGCCGCACGCCGCAGCGGGGTCGGGGACCGGATCGGGGCCTGGAGCGCCGGCGCCGGGACGATGACCTCACGCACGCCCGCTTCACCCTGCCGGTCGGCACCTCCCGCCCGGCGTTGCGCCGCACGGACCTGGTGTACCGGCCGGATCCGACCGGCCCGGAGATGATCGCGCTCCTCTACGGCGCCGGCCCCGCCGCCGCACGCACCGCCCTGACCCGGGCCGGAGTCGGGGTCGGCGCGCTCGCCGACCTGCGACTACGCCCGGCGACCGGCGAGGACCTGCTGTTCGCGGCCAGCCGTGGCCTGGCGGCATCTCCCCCGGATCCGGGTCCCGGTCCGATCCCGACCGACAACCGGGACGATCAGGCGAAGGCCGGAGCGCGACGAGCAGCCTCGAACATGCTTTCCACGGAGCTGGCGGGAAAACCAGGTGACCGTTGATCGGGACGGTACCCAGGGGGCTGTCAAGTTCTCGGCTCCGTCACCACCGAATCTGCGACAGAGCCAAGTTCCCTGTGTGCGGGGCTGCGGAGGTCTTCGGGGTCAGCGGCGGACAGCGGCGGACAGCGGCAATGCGCCGACGATCGTCGCGGCCGTCAGCCGCTCACCGGATAGCCGCCTCGGCGGCGGGTCGCCGGGTGATGCACAGATCGGCCCGGGCCAGAACGGCCGGCATGTTCCGGATCGCGTCGCGGTCCCGATCACGGTCCTCTTCGGTCAGCTCCTCCCAGTCCACCATGGACGGGTGACGCTTGTCCGGGCCGAGGTCCTCGCGCACCGGACCGTAGGAGTAACCCTGCCGCTCCTTGTGCTGCCGCCACCGGTCGTGCTCGGCCCGGGCGAGCTCCTCGACCTCGGCGGCGGACAGCGAAAACGGATCGACAGCCGGATCGACGTCCTGCTCGGCCGGTGTGCACACCCAGCCACGGTTACGCAGTACCGTCTCGTAGTGAACCGCCTGATCACGGTTGGCTTCCCGCAGCGCCTCGGAGAGCTCCGCCCAGGGCCGCAGTCCGGGCCTCGATCCGGCCGCGTGCCGTTTACCGAGCTCATGCTCCAGATAGCGGTCGTGGATCGCCCGCGCCAGCAGCTCCACCAACTCCCCGTCGCCCAGGACCGACGGCGTGCCGCCGGCGCCGCCATCCCCGCCCACCGCATCGGCCCAGGCCGGGCGCGAGGCCCCGATCGGCCGTAGAGCATCCACGCGGACTCCACGCACGGCACTCACGGCACTCACGGCACTCACGGCACGCATGGCTGTGATCATGACCGGATGTCTCCCTCAGGAACAGACGGTGGACGACGTCCGAACAATCGGCGCCACGAAAACGCTAACCGAGTCCCTTGCTGTCGATATAGGGATTGCGAGTCCTATGCCCGACATCGGACCCGGCTCGGGCGCCGAAGTCGGCGCCGGCGCCCGAGCCGGCGGAACGGTCCCAGGCCCGCCCGGCCAGCGCGGCCAGCACCGCCGCCAAGGCCAAGGCGCCGAACACCTGGACCAGCGGCCCGAACGCCCCCTGCCCGGATCCGGGCTGGCTGCCGGGCTGCGCCGCCACCCCGATTCCCGCGCCAATCATGGCGACCGCGGCGCAGCGGCCCCCCGCCGCGGGCCAGCGCCGACCGACCAGGACGAACACCGGTACGGCCAGCGCCACCGGGCCCGCCACCAGCGCCACCGCCAGCATGGCGAGCACCGTCCACCCCACACCGGCCACCGGCGGGGACACCGTCGCCC
>NZ_CDWWXA010000016.1:19167-33152 GCF_977971845.1 Frankia sp. CeCAU1
GGCCCAGGCGGCGCGGCCGGCCCAGGCGGCGCGGCCTCAGCAGCGCCGGATAGCCGTTCTCGTCGGATCGTGGCCGTAGCCGGAACCGGGCGGGCAGCACGGCGAGCACGACCAGCACCACGACCAGCAACAGCCCCACCACGAGGTTGCGGCGGTATTCCGCACCGGGCGCGTTGTCGATGACGATCGTGCCGCCGGTGCCGGCCGGGACGATCCAGCCCTGCTGCCAGCCGTCGAGGCGCAGCGGGGTCAACGCCACGCCGTTCAGCTTCGCCGTCCACGAGGAGTTGGCGTTCTCCCGGACGGCGAGAAAGGCGCGGTCACCGGCGCCGATCTGGACCGTCCGGTGCTCCGCCGTCCACTCGTGCACCGTCGTCGCCCGCGGCGTGGCCGCGCTCACCTGGGCGCCCGATCCGACCAGCGCAATCGCGTCGACGAGGATGGAGGTCGGTCCCTGGTCGACGCCGAGCAGGTGCGGCCCCGCCGAGAGCCGCAGCGTGCCGCCGTCGGTGCACAGCGACACCCGCACCGGCCGCACCGAGGTGACGTCGCTGTCCCGGCCGGAGATCCGCAGGGGGTAACGGGTCCCGTCGACGACCAGAGTGGGGCCCTGGCCGCAGTCGATCAGCAACGGAGTGTCACCTGCTGGGGGTGTCCCCCGCGGCGGGGGGATGAAGCTCGCCGAGCCGCTCATCGTGAAGGTCATGTCCCGGGGCACCTCGAAGCGCCGGGACAGCGCCAGCTCCTCCGAGCCGCCGAACGGCTGCGCCGGGTCGACCCGCTCCCGGGCCATCGAGAAGGCGACCAGCCCCCCGTCCGGCGCGGCGAAGCGCCGGGCCACGTCGGTGGGGAGCTGCGCGTAGTGGCGGAAGGTGACCCCGGGGATGGTGATCTCCCGAATACCGGCGCCGAGGGTGTCGTCGGTCTCCTGGCCGACCCGCGCGAACGTGATGCGGTACCAGCGGCTCGGCCCCGCTGGGACGGCGAGGCGCTGGATGTCCTCCACCGGACGCACCTCGGTGACCACCGAGCCCGCCTCGCTGGACACCCGCAGCGCCTCGACGGCCGGCCGCCACGAACCCTCGGACAGCAGCCGCACGTCGAGGTAGGGCACGGTCATCCGCCGGCCGGCATCGAGCTGGATCCACTGCCCGGCCGACGTCGTGCCCTTCGTGCGCTGTGCCGTCCACGCGGTCGCGGCGAAGCCGTCGACGGCCGCCGGTGGCGCGAGGTCCGGCGCGGCGAGCAGGTCGTAGCCGTAGGAGGACGCGGTGACGGACATGCCGCCGACGTAGCCCGCGACCGTCTGGTGGCCGGCGACGTCGGCCTCGGCCCACTGGTGGGGCTCCCCCGTCTTGCCGACCGCGGTGCCGGTGGGCCCGAGGAGGTACGAAGCGGCGTCGTGGACGAGTCCGAAGGTGCTGTCGCGCCGGGTCAGGGTGTCCGTGTCGACCCAGGCGGTCGTCGGGCCGATTACCTCCCCCGGCGCAACCTTGATCGCCGCCGGGCTCGTCGAAGACGCCACGGCGGCGGACGGATCGGCGCGATCCGCGGCGAGGTCCGAGGCGAGCACGGCGGCCCGGTCGCTGCTCAGCAGGCCCTGCCCCGCGAGCTGCACCGTCGCCTCGGGGCCGCCGGAGACGACGACGGCGGTGTCCGCTGGGTAGGAGCCGACAAGCTTCGCGCCGCCCGGGACGGTCCAGACCTCCAGCGCGGGTACCCGCGCGGTCGGGTTGCGCAGCTCCGGGACGAGCCGCTCCTTCGCCGAGGCGCGCGCCGGCACCTGCGGGCCGAACGCGGCGGCCAGGGTGAGACCGGAGGAACGCAACGCCCGGTGGAGCTCGTCGGTGGACGGGGGGACGTCCCAGTTCTTCTGTTCCAGGTCGTTGCGGAGCAGGATCTGGCCGATCCCGGCCCGGGCCAGCGCCGGGGCGAGGCCCGCGGCGGACCCGGTGGCGAGCTGGTGCTCGATGCCGTCCATCAGCCGGGTCACGCCCGTGCCACCGAGCGGGATCAGGCCGCGGACCCCCCACGGCGTGCGGGCCAGCCACTGCAGCGGCTCGTCGAGCGGCCGGCCCCACTCGTACTCGGCGAACGGCGAGCCGGGCAGCACCAGGGCCCGGCCGTCCTGGGGATGGGCGGCCAGCCAGTCCGCGGCGGCCACCCAGTAGTCGGGCACCCGGGCGAACGGCCGGGGCTGCAGCGCCCTGCCGGCGAGCGCTGGCGTCATGCCGCAGACCAGCGCGGCCACGGTCAGCACGACGGGGACGTTCACCGCGGCGGCCACGATCATGTCCGCGGTCCTGCCGTGCCGGCGGGAAGCCTCGCGGGTCGTCCATCTCCGCACACGGGCGGCGAGACTGACAGGTCGGACCGTCAGGGCGTGCGCGATCCCCAGGGCTATCGGCAGACGCACCACCGGCTGGAACTTGTAGACGTTGCGCAGAAAGCCCAGCTGGTCACCGAGCAGGTCCCGCACCGCGCCCGCCAGCGGGCTGCCCGGATGCCCCGGATAGGCCGCGGCCACCGAGACCGTGCCGGCGGCCAACGTCACCAGCAGGAACCGGCGGGCGGGCAGATCGGCCCGGGACAGCCCCCACAGCCCGATCGCAGCCACGGCTGCCGATCCGATGATCGGCACCGGCCGGGACACGTACTCGGTGGCGGCCGGCAGCCAGGGCCTGGGTAACTGGACATACGCCAGCCAGTCCGTCGCGCCGCGCAGGGCTTCCGCCACCGACGTCGTCGCCGTGGTCGTCTGGGCGGTCTCGGTGAACGCGAGGAAGTTCAGCCCGTAGCGGCCCTGCACCATCAGCGCCAGCAGCCACCAGGCCGAGGCGAGGATGACGGCGACGACCCACCAAGCCCGCAGCGCCCAGGCCCGGCGGGTGCCGCCGGCGAACACGAGGACCACCGCCGGACAGAGCAGGACGCACAGCGTGACCGTCGCGTTGATTCCGCCGGTACCCAGGATGGCGAGTCCGGACAGGGCGGCCGCCCGTCGCGGGGACAGCCGCCGGCCCGGGTCCAGGGCGGGATCGTCAGCGGCATCGACATCATCGGCCGCCGTGGTACTGATGGTCGTGGTGGCGGCCGTGGTACTGGTGGCGGCCGTGGTACTGGCGGCGGCCGTACCGGTGTCGGCGCCGAAGGCGCCGTCCGGACGCAGCGCGAGGATGAGCGGCAGGGTGATCCACGGGAGCATGGCGGCGCCCGCAAGCGCCACGGAAGTCGCCCCGATCTTGCCGAGGAACATCGGGGACAGGGTGTAGGCGAGTCCGGCCAGCACCCGGGTGCGCGGTACGCCGAGCCGCAGGGCCTCGGCCAGCCGCACGACCCCCCAGGCGGAGACGGTGAGGATCAGCCCGATCCACAGCCGCTGGGTGACCCAGGCGGGTATCCCGAACAGGTCACCGGCGCCGAAGAACGGTCCCATCGGGAACAGGTAGCCGACATACTGGTTGGGCAGGTAGCCGAACTCGGCGAGGGAGTTCCACAGATGGGTGGCCCGCCCCATGAAGCCCCACGGGTCAAGGGGGACGTCCAGCTTGGTGTCGGCGGTCAGGTTGCCGGGGGCCTGGAGCAGAAAGAGCACCATAAAGCCGGCGGCCATGCCGAACAGGGGCCGCCGTGACGTCCGCGTGTCGCGGCGACGCGGCGACGCGGCGACGGCCGGGGCGGCGACGGCCGGGGCGGGTGACGGCGCGCCGAGGCCCTTCGCCGTCGTGGGGGTGCCGGCGGCGGGGGAAGGGATCGCTTACTCCAAAGGACAAGGATGGGGTCCGGTTCGCCGGACCTTCATACAGCCTTCCGAGGCAACGGAGTCACACCACCCAGGTCGGCGGGCAGGCGCAGGGGCTTCTCGACGCCCCCCACGGCCGCCGTGAGGACGGCTGGCGGTGGCCCGGCGGTCACCGGTTCTGCGGGGGCCGGGACGCTCACGGCAGAAGGCGGGACGCGGACCTGCGCGGCGGGGGACGCCCCGTCGCCCGGACGAACCGGCGCTGCCGCGGCGGCGGGCGACTGCACCGTGGGACGCGTCACTACGAGGCCGGGAGCGGAGCGGTTCAGGTACCGCCGGGCGCGCATCACGTCGACGAGCATCGCGGGGGTGTGCCGGGTCACCCGGAACGTGCCACCGGGTATCTCCGCCCATCGGACCGGGACCTCGGCGATCCGGTAGCCGATCGACCGGGCGATCGAGAGCACCTCCACGTCGAAGCCAAATCCGGAGGAACGCGCAAGGCTGAACAGCAGCTTGGCCTCGGGGCCGCGGAAAGCCTTGAACCCGCATTGGGTGTCGGCGACGTCCAGGCTGGTCAGGGACCGGGTGATCTGGTTGAAGGCCCAGCTGCCGACCCGCCGGCCACTGCTGCGGACCGCACCCGCCCCAACCCGGCGCGATCCGAGCGCCACTTCGGCGTGCTCCAGCGCGGCGAGGAGCAGAGGAAGATCATTGACGTCGGAGGCACCGTCGGCGTCCAGGAAGGCGATCGACTCACCGTGCGCGGCCGACACCCCCATGCGGACCGCGGCGCCCTTACCCGAGTTCCACGGCAGCCGCAGGACCCGACCACCGGGCAGATCCGCGAGCAACTCCTCGGCGATCGCAGCGGTGCCGTCCGTACTGCCGTCGTCAACCACAATCACCTCGGCACCGGGGATCCTGTGCATGACCGAGATCAGCGGGGGTAGCGAGCCGGGCAGGCGCATCGCCTCGTTGTAGGCGGGGATGACAACGCTCACAGGCACGCGGTCCAAGACTCACTCCTAGGCCGCGACGACGGAGCCGATGACTGAAGCCACCGAGGCGCAGCGGTTGGTGACGGCCGATCGAGATCAGCAAACAGTTTTAGGTGTTCTACCGAAACGCGGCAAAGTATGCATGCTAGAGTTTCCTTTTGTTTCATTTACTGGCAAGGTGACACAATGGGCATCTCTTGAGTACAGGTGGACATCTATTGAGCGTACGTTGGACTATCGGACGTTCATCTGGCAATGTGTAGCATACGGATGAGGCAGAACAGCTCGGACAGGGGGTGGCCGATCCCCCGTAGCGCCTCGGATCATCCTGGATCGGACGGTCGGCCAGGTCGCGATGCGGCGACCCGGCGCCCGCGGGCGTGCACGCTGCGGAGCAGAAAAACGCGGCCGGTGGGGGACCAACCGCCGACACCGGGTACGGATTTGCGAACCGTGGATCGGCGACGCCACGACGATTCCGGGGCCCGGCGTCGACCGGACCGAAAACGGTCGGGCTGTCGCTGTCGGGCGACCCGCCGGTAGCACCCGGGACGGTGAACTTCCGGAGGCCTTCGGAAATGGAAGGATGGAGATCAACCTGGCGCGGGGGATAACCAGCGCACCGGCGGATTTCCGACGTCCACCCGCGTCACGAGGCCTCCCCGAGCGGCCCGCTTCTGGGATGATTCACCAAGGGTTCCGGCCAGGGCGGATGGAGGAGCCATGCCACGACCCGAGCGCGCAGGTCGGGCCCGGTCGCATGCGGCCGGGGCGGGCGAGGCGGACGCGCAGCTGCGCGGTCTCATCGATGCGGGTCGCAGCAAGCTGCCCCCGAGAACGGCGATGCGGGCCCGCGACGCCGCCCGGCCCACCGACGCCGACCTCGCCGAGGCCGAGCGATCGGTGGTACTGCATCGCGGATCACGCCCCGCACCGGCGACCCCGTCGACCAGCCCCACCGACCCGGTCCGCCGCGGCCGGGGTGCCCGCAGGACCCGCCGACGCTCCGACCGCGGATCCGCCGGACCGCGTGAGAGCGGCCCTGTCGAGACCGGGTCCTCGAAGACCGGGTCCTCGAAGAACAGGTCTCAGGAAGCCGACGGGGCCGACCCGGGCACCGACGGTACGTCCCCGGTCCGCTCGTAGGTCGAGAGCATCCGAAGCCGCCGCACGTGTCGTTGCTCCCCGCTGAACGGCGTGCTGAGGAAGACCTCGGCGAACGTCAGGGCCGCCGTGACGGTGTACATACGCGCGCCGAGGCTCAGCACGTTGGCATCGTTGTGCTGGCGGGCCAGCGTCGCCGTCTGCTCGCTCCATGCCAGGGCCGCGCGCACCCCGGCGACCTTGTTCGCCGCGATGGCCTCCCCGTTACCCGATCCCCCGATGACGATGCCCATGCTGCCCGGTTCGGCGGCGGTGGCGGCGGCAGCGGCGAGGACGAACGGAGGGTAGTCATCGTCGGGGTCGTACTCGACAGGACCATGGTCGACGGGCGCGTGGCCCAGCTCCACCAGACGCTCGGCGAGCGCCTCCTTCAGGTGGAAGCCCGCATGGTCAGATCCCAGATGGACACGCATGATGTGTCATCATGCCCGATCACGTGAGGATCGGGTCCTGGTCCCAGGTCCGTTTGAGCTCGTGGAAGCCGGGGGTAGCAGCGACGAGCAGAGCTCCGTCCCAGAAGACCGCTTCGGTCGCGTCCGCGGGCAAGGGTACGGACGTGGGTGTGGGTACGAACGTGGCCGCGGGGGTGTCGAGAGTTTCGGCGCTCATGTGGTCTCCTCGGTCGACGGCACCGTTCGACCGGGATCAACCCGTCGGGGTGGTGGTCACTTCCCGCTCACGGCGAGATAACCGGCGACCCTGTTCACCATGGCAGCGAACGGAACGGCGGCGATGGCACCGGGGATGCCGGCCAACACGCCACCGGCCGACAGCGCGATGACAATCGCGAGCGGATGCAACCGCACCGCCCGCCGCATGACCAGCGGCTGCAACAGGTGCCCCTCGACCTGCTGCACGGCCAACACGACACCCAGAATGATCAACGCATCCGGCACGCCATTCGAGACCAGGGTCACCAGTACCGCCGCGGCGCCGGCCACCGTCGCCCCGACAATCGGGACGAACCCGCCGAAGAACGTCAGCAGGGCCAGCGGCGCGACGAGCGGGACACCCACGCCGACCAGGCCGATGGTGATACCGATCGCGTCGACCGCCGCGACAAAGACCGTCCCACGAATGTAGCCGGTCAACGTGTTCCACGCCTCCCGACCGGCGCCACGCACCCGCTCCTCCGCTCCGTCCGGGAAGCGGGTGACGATCCAGTCCCAGATACGATCCCCGTCGTACAGGAAGAAGAAGGTCGAGAACAGGGTGACGAGCAGGCCGGTGAGCACCTCGGCGGCCACCGAGGCGCCGGAGATCACCCCGGAGACCAGGCGCCCCCGGTTGTTCGCCAGGCTCTTGCGGATGTCATCGACCAGATTGTCGATCTGGCTCTGTGACAGGTGGAGCGGACCGTTTCTCAGATAGCCGCGGATCTGCTCGACGCCCTCGCTGACCTGGTCACTGACCGTGGGGATCTCGTTCGCGGCGTTGAAGCCCACCGCCACCCCGACACCCACGAACACCGCGAAGAACACGAACAACGCGGTGAAGGCAGCGCCCAGCCGGTTCATACCGAGCCGCTGCAGCCGGTGCGCGAGCGGATGGATGAGAGCGGCGATGAGCAGCCCGGCGATAAGCGGAATCACCACGATCCGGACCCGTCCCACGACCATCAGCAGGATGTAGATGGCCGCGCCCGTGACGATCAGACGCCACGACCAGCCCGCCGAGACCCGCAGCGCGACCGGGATGTGATAATCGGCCCGCCGAGCCGGGGACTCCCCCCCGCCAGCGGCCCGCGGCCCGCCTGGTGGCTCGGATGCCGCCGCCTCGGGCATCGGCGCGGTGGGCATCGGCGCGGTGGACGACCCACCGCCGGCCGGAACGGCTGAGGCCCGGCGAGCCCGGTGAGGGCGCCCGGGGACGCGACCGAGCCCCGCCACCCGTCTCACCGGCGGCTCCCTTCCTGTCCTGCCCTCTTCCTGCCTTCCCGCGACCGCGCGGACATCCCGATCCTCCCGCAAGCTGGTCACGCGGAAGATGTCGCCATCGTGCCGCATCGGCGACCAGCGAGAGCGGGCACCCTGCGCCAATCACCACAATTCACCATCTCCGGCACCGATACCACGGCCGACGGCCCGACCACCACGTCCCCGACCACCACGTCCCCCGGCGGCGACCGCTCCCCTCATCGGCGTGGGAGACTGGGAACACGGTGATGACCGTGTGCAGTCCTGCAAGTCCGTGCCGTCCGAAAGGAACCGGGTGCCCAACAACCTCACCCGCGACGAGGCGCGCGAGCGCGCCCGCCTGCTCAACGTTGCCTCCTATGACGTCGAACTCGACCTGACGACCGGCCACGGGACCTTCCGCACGTCAACCGCGGTCATCTTCACCTGCGTCGAGCCTGGGGCGTCGACGTTCATCGAGCTCGCCGCCACGAAGGTCGACGAGGTCGTTCTCAACGGAGCGCCGCTCGACCCCGCCGCGGTGTTCGACGGCGAGCGGATCCGGCTCGCTAACCTCGCGGAGTCGAACCGGCTCACGGTGGTGGCGGACGGCGTCTACTCCCGCACCGGTGAGGGCCTGCACCGCTTCGTCGACCCGGTGGACGAGGCCGTTTACCTCTACACCCAGTTCGAGACGTACGACGCGCACCGGATGTACGCCTGCTTCGACCAGCCCGACCTCAAGGCGACGTTCACCCTCACGGTCACCGTCCCGGCGGACTGGAAGGCGATCTCCAACAGCGCGGTCGCCGCGGTGGCGGAGGCCGCGATCGGGGTGCGCACCATCCGCTTCCTGACCACCCCGGTGATGTCGACGTACATCACCGCGCTCGTCGCCGGCCCGTACCACGAGGTCCGCGACCACCACGACGGCATCGACCTGGGCCTCTACTGCCGCCGATCGCTGGCCGAGTTCCTCGACCCCGCCGAGCTCTTCGAGATCACCAAAGCCGGGTTCGACTTCTACCACCGGGTGTTCGACTACCGGTACCCGTTCGGCAAGTACGACCAGTTGTTCGTGCCCGAGTTCAACGCCGGGGCGATGGAGAACGCCGGCTGCGTGACCTTCCTGGAGGAGTATGTCTTCCGGGCGAAGGTGACCGAGGCCCGCCGCGAGCGGCGGGCCGAGACGATCCTGCACGAGATGGCGCACATGTGGTTCGGTGACCTGGTCACCATGCGCTGGTGGGACGACCTGTGGCTGAACGAGTCGTTCGCCACCTACATGTCGGTCCTCGCCCAGGTGAACGCGACCCGCTTCACCAACGGCTGGACGACCTTCGCCAACGCGGAGAAGGGCTGGGCCTACCGCCAGGACCAGCTCTCCTCCACGCACCCGATCGTCGCCGACGCCCCGGACATGGACGCGGTGCGGACGAACTTCGACGGCATCACCTACGCCAAGGGCGCCTCGGTGCTCAAGCAGCTCGTGGCCTGGGTCGGCCAAGAGGAGTTCCTCGCCGGGCTGCGGGCGTACTTCCGCCGCTACGAGTACGCGAACACGTCGCTGCGCGACCTGCTCGACGAGTTGGAGAACGCCAGCGGGCGGAACCTGACCGCCTGGTCCGCGGACTGGCTGGAGACCACCGGCGCGAACACCCTGCGGCCACGCTTCTTCACCGACTCCTCGGGCCTGTTCACCTCGTTCGACGTGGTGCAGGAGCCGGCGTCGGCGCCGCCGGCCGCCTCGCGCACGCTGCGCCCGCACCGGCTCGCGATCGGCCTTTACGATCGGGACGCCACCGGCGCGCTGGTCCGGCGGGAACGGGTCGAGCTCGACGTGACGGGCAAGCTCACCGAGGTCGCCAAGCTCGTCGGTGCCCGCCAGCCGGATCTGATCCTGCTCAACGACGACGACCTCACGTACGCGAAGGTGCGCCTCGACGAGCGGTCGCTGGCCACGCTCGTCGAGGCGATCGGCGCCATCTCCCAGTCACTGCCCCGGACGCTGTGCTGGGCGGCGGCCTGGGACATGACCCGCGACGCCGAACTCGCCGCCCGGGACTACGTCCGGCTCGTGCTGTCCGGGGTGACCGCTGAGGACGACATCGGCGTGGTGCAGTCGCTGCTGGCCAAGGCGGACCTGACGATCGACACCTACGGCGACCCGGCAAACCGGAAGCCCGCGCTGCGCGCGCTGACGGAACGCGCCGAGGAGCTGGCGCGCGCCGCGGCCCCCGGCAGCGACCTGCAGCTCGTCTACACCACCTCCTTCGCCCAGGCCGAGGAGGCCGACCAGGTGGCGCGGATCCGGGCGCTGTTCGAGGGCACCGACGTCATCGAGGGACTCGTGCTCGACACCGAGCTGCGCTGGACCCTGCTGACCCAACTCGTCGCCCGGGGCGTGTACGCCGACGCCGAGATCGACGCGGAGCTCGCCCGCGACCGCACCGCCACCGGCGAGAAGCGAGCGGCGACCGCGCGGGCGGCACGGCCGACCGCGGCGGCGAAGGCGGCAGCCTGGTCGGCGGTCATGGACTCGGACACCCTGTCGAACCACTTGGCCGCCGCGACGATGGGCGGTTTCTGGATCTCCGACCAGCTCGAGCTGACCCGGCCCTACGTGGACCGTTTCTTCGACGAGATCGCTGGGATCTGGGAGACCCGCAGCTTCGACATGGCCTCCACCATCACCCAGATGCTGTTCCCGGCGTCGGTGATCGAACCGGAGACGGTGGCGAAGGTCGACGCCTACCTGGCCGAGCACAACCCGGTTCCGCCCCTGCGGCGAGCCCTGCTGGAAGGCCGCGACGGGCTCGTCCGGGCGCTGGCCGCACGCAAGAAGGACATCGAGGCGGCGGCGTAGCGTACCCGCGTCAGGCCGGTCGGAGCCGGCCCGGCCGGAGGAACCGGCCGGGCCGGCTCCTCCGGGATCAGCGGGGTCAGGGCGTCGGGCTGACCGCCAACGAAGGCTGCGTCGGGGGGAGGGTCCCGGCGGCTGCGCCGCCCGCGCCACCTGCCGCGTCCGCGAGCTGGCGGATGCCGGTGATCAGGCCGCCGACCAGATCGCCCAGCGCGAAGCTGGAGGCCATCGTCAACGCGGCGAGCCCGGTGGCCGAGTCGCTGATCCGCTTCCTGGCGGCCGGAGTCGTGGCGATCCGTACGAACCGCTGCCCGGGCGAGACGAGGATCAGCACGGCGGCATCCCGCCCCGCGTCGTCGACGAGGTTCGCGAGGATCCGCTCGGCGGCGAGCCGGACGTCGCCGCGCACCGCGCCGATCCGGATGCTGACGTGGATGCCGGTACGCGTCTCGGCAAGCTCCCGGGCCCGGTTCAGCCGGTCGAGCTGCTCGTGGGTGAACGGCTCACCAGTTGCCACTGGCACCACCCGCGCCGGGAAGGGCGGTCTTCGTCTGCTCGCCCTCGATCTCCTCCGGCTTGGAGCCGATCCAGATCTCGTCGTGCTCCCAGGGCTGCCCCGGGCGGTAGCGCACCGGCCCGCTCTTGCGGCTCGACCACGCGGCCAGCAGGATCGCGATGACGAACCCACCGACGATGGTGCCGCCGTAGATCGCCCATGCCTGCACGGCCGTGAGCGGATCGGGGTTGTAGGGGGTTCCGATCTCCCCGGCCGCGGCGCTCACCGCGAACACCGGCACCGCGAACAGCGCGAGGCCGACAACGGTGAGAGCCCGGCGCGGCGCGATCCTGGATCGCGACCCCGGCGCGAGGTGCGCCCCCGGGCACGGGCGGGAGGTGCCGGCGAACGGCAGCCATCGGGTCTGGCGCGGTCGACGTCGAGTCACGCAGCGAAGATTACCGGGAAATGGGGTTACGGTCCTCGTCTGGGGATGCCGCACCGGCGGACGACACGCCCCGGACCTGGGCAGCCCGGACCTGGGCGAGGAACTCGCCAAGCCTGCGCACGTCCGGATCGGTCAGCAGACGCTCTACCGTAACCGGCCGACCGGCGGAGTCGGTCACCGGGAGCCGCCAGTTCGGATAAGCGTCGGTCGTGCCCGGCAGATTCGGCTGATGCCGGTCGCCCAGCGCGTCACCCGGCGACCCGAGCACGATGCGGCACGAAGACCGCACCAGCAGCCGGTGCAGCGCGAAAACGATCTCCTGCCGAACGGCGGGGTCGAACTCCGGCCGGCCGCGCCCGCCGGGGTTCCCCCGTCCGCCGAGGCCCGCCGCCGCGCCCGTCGGATCCACCAGTCCCTCGGATCGCACCAGCTCGACCAACGCGTCCCGCTCGGCTCGCCAGCCTGCCGCCTCGGCCTCCTCCGAACGCCCGAGCAGCCCCAACCGGGCGCGGGTGCGCACGTGCTCGCCCTCGAGGTAGCCGGCGGCGGTGGGCAGGTCGTGCGTGGTGAGGCTGGCCATCGTCGCCGCCCGGTACGCCGTCGGCGGCAACGGGCGGCCCTCGGCGTCCTGCTCGAACCACAGCACCGTCGAACCCAGCACGTTCATGCGGGCGAGCGTCGTCGCCACCGATGCCTCGACGGTACCCAGATCCTCCCCGACGACGACGGCGCCGGCGCGGACGGCCTCCAACGCGAGCAGGCCGAGCATCGCCTCGGCGTCGTAACGCACGTACGTCCCGTGAGCGGCGCCCGCCCCAGCCGGAATCCACCACAGCCGGAACAGGCCGAGGATGTGGTCGACCCGCAGCCCGCCGCCGCGGCGCAGCACCGAGGCGACCATCTGACGCAACGGCGCGTACCCGGCCTCGGCCAGGGCGTCCGGCCGCCACGGCGGCAGCCCCCAGTCTTGGCCCTGCTGGTTGAAGGTGTCCGGTGGGGCCCCCACGCTCGCGCCGACGGCGAGAACGTCCTGCAGCGCCCAGGCGTCCGCACCGCCCGGATCGACGCCGACGGCCAGGTCGTGCACGATCCCGGCGGCCATCCCGGCAGCCCGGGCGGCGGCCTGCGCCACGGCGAGCTGCTGGTCGCAGCGCTGCTGGAGCCACACGTGCAAGGCGACACGGTCGGCCAGCTGCGCCCTCGCCTCGGCGACGGCGGGCGCGCCCGGATGAGCGAGACCCGCCGGCCAGGTCCGCCAGTCCGGGCCGTACCGCTCGGCGAGCGCGCTCCAGGTCGCGAAATCGATCAGGTCGGACCCGGCCGGCCCGGCGGCGGGCTCGGACCCGGCGGGCTCGGCGGCGGGCTCGGACCCGGCGGGCCCGGCGGATGCCACCTGCTCGCAGCCACGCCGGAAGACCTCGAAGAGCAGTTCCAGCGCGGCCAGCTTCGCCCGCCACACCACGTCCCGATCGAGCAGACCGTCCCGCCGCCCGTCGCGACGGGCGCCGCGGGCGAGCTCGTCAACGGCCGCCCGGGTGGCGGGATCGGCCCGGGCGTACTCGGGCGTCCGCTCCGGTCGCAGGTAGAGCGGGGAGACGAAACGGCGGCTCGCGGGCGAGTAGGGGGACGCCGCGACGGGCAGGGTCGGCGCACCCGCATGCAGCGGATTCACCAGCAGCACGTCGGCACCCGCCCGGCCCGACCAGTCGGCGAGCGTCGCGAGATCGCCATAGTCCCCCATCCCCCAGGACGACGTCGAGGTGAGCGCGTAGAGCTGGATCATCCAGCCCCAGGCGCGGGCCGGCGGGGCGAGGGCGGCGGGGCCGGGCACCGCGGCCGGCACGGCAACGACCTGGCAGCGATGCCGCTCGGTTCCGGCGTCGATGTGCAGCACGTGGTCCCCCAAGGGCAGGCCCGCCGGGAGCCCTATCGGCCGGGCGACCCAGGGCACACCGTCGAGCACCCGCTCGGCCAGGGGGGCACCGGGGGGATCGAGGACGATTCGGCCGCCGGTGCCGAGCTCCAGCTCAGCGTGTGGAATGATCTCCACCGGCGTGTGAACGACCACCGGGCGCGGTGCTGCGGCGACGACGACGGCGCAGGCCGGCACCCGGCGTCGCCAAGGCCGCTCCAGCGCCGCCGCGAGCGCTGCGGCGGGATCCGTCGGATCGACCCCCGCCAGCCGCAGGACGGCCCGGACGGTGTCCGGCGCGACCTGTACCGGGACACCGTCGGCCCCGAGGTAGGACGTCGCCACGCCGGACACCGCGGCGAGTTCGGCGAGGACCGGGTCGATGGCGGGGTCCACTACCGGCGTCCCAGCGGGCTGCGGTCCCGCCGGGGCGGTGGGACCGCAGCCCGCTGGGACGCCGGTAG
>NZ_CDWWXA010000016.1:33474-34565 GCF_977971845.1 Frankia sp. CeCAU1
CCGGGTCGATGGCGGGGTCCACTACCGGCGTCCCAGCGGGCTGCGGTCCCGCCGGGGCGGTGGGACCGGCGGGGGACGCGGGGGACGTAGACGCGGGTGCGGTGGGCACGGCGGGGCATTCGGAAGTCACGGCCTGGGATTCTCGCCCGCGCGGTCCGGAGGCGAAGCAGCGCCGTCCGGCGGGTTCGGCGCCGGACCCGGTGTGGTGGCCGGGCCCAGCGGACCGGGGTCGTCAACGACCGGCAGCCGCATCCGCAGCAACGCCCCGCCACTCGGGGAACTCTCCGCGGTGACGGTACCCCCGTGGGTGTGCACGGCATCCGCGACGATCGCGAGGCCGAGCCCGGATCCGGGCAGGCCCCGCGCGGAGGTGGCCCGGTAGAAGCGGTCGAACACCTGCACGCGGTCCTCCGGCGCGATGCCCGGTCCGTCATCCGCGACGGTTACCTCGCCGTCCCGGGAGCCGACCCGGACGACGGAGGCGGGCGGCGAGAACTTCACGGCGTTGTCGAGCAGGTTGGTGATCGCCCGTTCGAGCATGTTCGCCCGCCCGTCGACCGTCGAGGGCGTCGCGTTGACCTCGATGCTGATGCTCTTGCCGGTGGCGCGGCGCCGGGCCCGTTCGGCCGCGGCTCGCACGATCTCCGCGAGATCGAGCCGTTCCACCTCCTCGGTGGGCGCCTCGTCCCGGGCGAGCTCGACCAGTTCGCTGACGAGGCCGGACAGTTCGCGCATCTGCGCGTCCACGTCGCGTAGCAGTGCCTCATGGTCGGCCGCGGGCAGCGCGCGATGCGGGTTCGCCTCGGCGCGCAGCAACAGTTCGATGTTCGTACGCAGGCTCGTCAACGGGGTGCGCAGCTCGTGGCTGGCATCGTCGACGAGCTGGCGCTGGCGGGCCCGAGATGCCTCCAGCGCGCGCAGCATGCTGTTGAGGCTCTCCGCCAGCCGGGTGATCTCGTCGGATCCGGTCACCGGGATGAGCGCCGACAAATTCTGGGTGCGAGCGACCTCCTCGGCTGCCGCGGCCGCGGCGTCAACGGGTTTGAGCGCGGCACGTGCCACGATCTGTCCGGCGAGCACCGAGCCGACCA
>NZ_CDWWXA010000016.1:34808-39047 GCF_977971845.1 Frankia sp. CeCAU1
GGTGGTCGGCCGCGCGAGCTGCAATGCACCGCCGGACGCGGGACGTTGCAGCGGAACCGTGACAAGCCGGTAGGACTGCCCGTCAACGGCGATCGTGCGCAGGTTCTGGGCCCGCTCCCGCCGGGCCACCTCGGCGTCGGCGGAGTCGACCGGGATCCGCACGCTGTTCCAGGACGAGACGGCGTTCTCCAGCGGATTGCCGGCGGCGTCGAGGAACTGGCCCTCCAGCCCGAAGCTGAACGCCTGCAGTTCCAGCCCCAGCGGGCTGGTCTGGATGGTGCGCGCCGACGCCTCAGCCTGCTCTACGAGCTGGTCGTCGATGGCCTGGTTCAGCACGATGCTGGTCGCCCCCAGCGACACCCCGGCGACGACCGTCACGGCGGCAGCCACCGCCATCCCGACGAGCAGGGCGAGCCGGGCCCGCAACGTCAGCTGACCGAGCGGGGAGGAAAACCGGATCCTGGGGTGACGTCCCGGGTGGACGCGCCGCGCGAACCCGTCCAACCGGCCGGCGCGCCCGTTCACCGCCGCATGCCCCGCTACCGGCTGCCCCACCGCCGCATGCCCCGCTACCGGCTGCGGCCACCACGGCGAGGGCGCGGCCCCCTGGTCGGGGGCACTGCTCACGCCCGGTCCCCCGACGGCTCACGCAGCACGTAGCCAACTCCGCGCACGGTGTGCAACAGCCTGGGCTCGCCGTTCGCCTCGAGCTTGCGGCGCAGGTAGCTCA
Source organism: Frankia sp. CeCAU1 (assembly GCF_977971845.1). NCBI lineage: Bacteria > Bacillati > Actinomycetota > Actinomycetes > Frankiales > Frankiaceae > Frankia > Frankia sp. CeCAU1. Next base: position 35,539 of record NZ_CDWWXA010000016.1, read on the forward strand.
CGAAGACCTCCAGCGAGTTCGACGTCGGGCCGAAGTCATACCCCCAAACCCGCTCCATGATCATGGAGCGGGAGAGCACCTGACGCGGATGGGCGAGAAACAACTCCAGCAGCTCGAACTCGGTCTTGGTCAGAATCAGCTCCCGATCACCGCGGGTCACCTGGCGGCTGACCTGATCCAGACAGACCCCGCCGTAGCGAAGCGTCGAGTCGGGGATCCCCCTGGACCCGTCCGAACCGGCCGCCCGCACCCGCGCGGCCAACGCCGCCCGGCGGATCAGTGCCCGCAACCGGGCGAACAGCTCCTCCAGGGCGAACGGTTTGACCAGGTAGTCGTCGGCACCGACGTCCAAGCCGCTGACCCGGTCGGCCAAGCCGTCCCGAGCGGTCAGCATGAGCACCGGGACGTCGTCGCCCTGGGCCCGCAGCCGACGGCAGGTCTCCAGCCCGTCCACCCGGGGCATCATCACGTCCAGCACGACGATGTCCGGCCGCTCGCGGCCGATGACATCGAGCGCGTCCGCCCCGTCCACCGCCGTGGCCACCTCGTACCCCTCGAACCGCAGTGAGCGTTCCAGGGACTCCCGGACAGCCGCGTCGTCGTCCACCACCAGTACCCGCACGCCCCCAGTCTGCCTTCACCCGACGCGGTGATGGTGCTGCGCGGGGCCGGTCTCAGGAAGACGTACCGCGATCCTCAGGACGGTTTCAGCCACCGCAAGCCCGGACAGACCGACCGGCACGCCCAGACCGACCGGCACGCCCAGACCGACCGGCACGCCCAGGCCGACCAGATCAACCCCTCAGGCGCGACGAGCCGGGGGCGGGCGGGTCGATCCGTGCCCGCGGCAGATCCGTCCCCTGCGCGTCCGCGTCACCCCCGCCGACCCCGGCATCCGGATCCGCGTCGTCCTCCTCACGGCTCCCGGCGCTCTCCTCGTCGTCGTCGACCATGGTCACCTCACTGCGTTGCACGGAACCGAGCTCGATGCCAGCCGCGCCAAGCGAGGTCCGGACCCGCTCACGCAGCTCACGCGCGACCTCCCACTGCTTGAGCGGCTGGGTCTTGATGGCGACACGCAGGGTGTAACCGTCCGAGGTCATGGTCTCCATGCCCCAGACCTCGGGCTCGGCGAGGATGAGGCTGCTCCACTTCGCGTCCGCCCAGAGCTCGTTCGCCGTCCGGGCCAGCACCCGTTTGGCGGTGGCGACCTCGGTGTCGTAGTCGAGCGGAACGTCGAGCACGGTCCGTGCCCATTGCTGGCTCTTGTTACCGACCCTGGTGATCTCGCCGTTCCGGACGTACCAGACGGTGCCCTCGACGTCGCGCAGTCTGGTCGTCCGGAGACTGACCGCCTCCACGGCGCCGGAGACCGGGCCGAGATCGATCACGTCTCCCACCCCGTACTGGTCCTCCAGCAGCATGAACATCCCCGACAGGAAGTCCCGGACGAGGTTCTGCGCACCGAAACCGACCGCGACTCCCAGCACACCGGCGCTGGCGACGATGGGGGCGAGATTGATGCCCAGCTCGCCCAGGATGCTGAGGAATGCCAGGCCGAAGATGAAGATGGACGTCACGCTGCGCAGCAGCGAACCGACCGTCGCCGCACGCTGACGGCGCCTTTCCATCAGCACTGCCGGGTCGCCGAACGCGCCTAGCAGAGAGCCGGCCCGGGAACTCCGGAACAACCCGCCCCAGCTGCCGGAACCAGTCCGTTCGGTGGCGTGTCCGATGTCGGTGGTGCGCCGGATGAACCGGTGCAGCAGCGCCCGCACCACGAACGCGATCACTAAAATGAGCGCGATGCGGATCGGGGTACCGAGGAACACCTCAGCCCCGGAGGCGAGATAGTTACTGTGGGTCGTGTTGTAGACGGTGCGGCACAGCAGCCCCGGATCGGTCCCGCAGGCGTCCCGAAGCGCGGTCGCGACGCCCTCCAGGGACACCAGCGGGTCGGAGGTCACCGACGGGCTCGGCGAGGGCAGCGGGGTGGGCGTCGTCAGCCCGGACGTCGGGCCCGGTGATCCGGTGGGTGACGGCGAGGCGGACAGCAACATTCCCAGCGACGGGATGAGAGGCTGAGCCAGCAGGGACGGGGCGGGCGTCACGGCGTCGATCATCCTTCCGGTAGATTGCGATCATTCGGAGTTCCCCGAGCCGGCCGAGGTCACCGGCCCTCCCGCGCTCGCGGCGGCCGGGGCTGCGGCCCCAGGTCAGTCTCACCCATGCCGGTGGCCCGGCGGTGGGGGCCCCGATCCGGTCGACGGACGGCCACACTCCGGCCCAACCACTCTCCAACCCAACCCGGCCAGGTCTCCCACTACACTCAAAAAGCACTTTCCGTATTGATATGATCACAGAATGGTCGCCCGCATGTGACAAAGGCCACGAGATATGTGCAGCGCCACGGCACGAAAGGCGATGACCATGCAAACAGGCTCGCGTTCTGCCGCAGAAGAAGGTTGACTATCCATTGTCACCGGAGACGCTGGGCAGAACGGCCCGCAAAGGGCCCTCGGTGGGCAGGAGGTCGGCGCGTGGCAGAGGCGCTGGTTCTCAATGCCACGTACGAGCCTCTGTGCGTGGTGTCGCAAAGGCGCGCGCTGGTGCTGGTCCTGACCGACAAGGCCGTCATGGTCGAATCGGCCGGGCAGGTTCTTCGGTCCGCGACGGCATCCATCGATGTCCCGATCGTGGTCCGGTTAGCGCGTTTCGTCCGGGTGCCGTACCGCTCGCAGGTCCCGCTGACCCGCAAGGGTGTGCTGGCCCGCGACCATCATCGCTGCGTGTACTGCAATGCTCCGGCAACATCCCTGGATCATGTCATTCCACGCTCCCGTGGGGGCCCGCATGCGTGGGAGAACGTCGTGGCGGCCTGTGGCCGCTGCAACCATCTGAAAGCCGACCGGGCCGTCGCTGATCTCGGCTGGCGGCTCCGCACGGCGCCACGGGCGCCGAGCGGAGCCGCTTGGCGCATTCTGGGCTCCCGTCGGATGGATCCACGCTGGTCGGCCTACCTGAGTACCGACGTGACCGAGGCCGCCTCGGCCTGACGGCGCCCGCCCGGGGCGTCCCTGCCCGCCCGGGGCGTCCCCCGCCTGTTCGAGGCGTTCCCCGGCACGGCGACGGCGGATCGGCCGGGCGCCAGGGTACGGCGGGGCCTACCGGGGCAGGTAACCAGCGTGCGCATCCTCGTCACCGGGGCGACCGGGTACATCGGCGGCCGGCTGGCTCCCCGCCTGCTCGACCGTGGCCACCACGTCCGGGTCATGACCCGGGATCCCGTCCGGCTGCGGGACATCCCGTGGGCCGTCCGGGCGGAGGTCGTCCGCGCCGACGCCCGGGATCCGGAGTCGTTGCGGTCCGCACTCGACGGGATCGAGGTCGCCTACTACCTCATCCACTCGATCGACAGTGGTGGTGACTTCTCCGCGGTCGACCGGCGGGCGGCGAACGCCTTCGCCGCCGCGGCCCGGGCGGCCGATGTCCGCAGGATCGTCTACCTC